>NZ_JAVXUS010000001.1:508262-588135 GCF_032334135.1 Halomonas sp. I1 | reverse complement strand
CTCCACCACTACCAGAAGAAAGCCACCCCCACGGGTGGCTTTTTTCGTCTGCAGCGCATGACGGCCAACGACGTGTCGGCACTCTCTCGACCGACAAGGGGTTCGATTCCCGCCGCCTCCACCACTACCAGAAGAAAGCCACCCCCACGGGTGGCTTTTTTCGTCTGCAGCGCATGACGGCCAACGACGTGTCGGTATGCTCTCGCCAGATGCCATGCGACGGCCACACGGGAGCGACCCACCACTCAATGCCCGGCAATGCTGCGCAGGATGGTGCACAGGTGGCGGACGGGCTCGCTGAGCGCCTCGTTCTTGCGGGTCAGGATACCGAAGGGCGAAAGCGTCTTGCCGACCGAGATCGGCAATGCCTTGATCGACCCGATCGCGAGATAGTCACGCAGCACCGATTCGGGCATCACCAGCACACCGTCGCTGCGCTTGACCAGTTGCAATGCCGCGAAGATCGAACCGCACTCGATGATGTCACGCGGCGACATCAGGCCCGCCAGCTCGAACTCTTTCTCCAGGACCTGTCGCGCCGGACTCTCCAATGGCTGCAGGATCCATGGCCAGGCTTCCAGCAGCGTCGCCAGCGACAACGCGGCCTCGTCCGCCAGCGGGTGATCGTGACGCACCACCGCCAGCATCGTCTCGTTGCCCAGTGACTCGAAGTCGAACTGATTATGCTGGAGCGCGGTCACGTAGCGGGCGATGGCGATATCGATCTTGTTCTGTGCCAGCAGTTCCACGAGCTGGTCACTGGTCTCGCCCAGCAGTCGCACCTGCAGTAGCGGACGCTGACGCTTCATTTCGATCACCGCCTCCGCCACCAGATCGGGCGCTGCCCCCATGATCGTCCCCAGTACCAGCTGGCCTTGATCCCCCAGTTGATGCCGATGCAGAGATTCGGCGCATCGATCAAGACGATTCAAGGCGCCGTGGGCGAACTCGATCAACACCTCCCCCAGCCGCGTCGGCTGCACACCGCGCGTGGTGCGCTCGAAGAGCCGACAATCGAAGGTCGCCTCGATTTCGCGCAGCATGCGCGTCGCCGCCGGCTGCGACATGTTCAGGGTCCTCGCCACCTGATGCAGGTTGCGGTGCTCGTCGAGCAAGGCAATCAGCAACAAGTGCTTGTAACGCAGCCGGTTGAGCAGCGCAGCTTGACGCATCGGTTCCGACATGGCGCCTTCCTCTTTTCCATGCTCTCTGCACCCAAGATAACGGGAAGCTATTCCGACACTCCCCATTCGACATTGGTCGAATTCCGCTCTATCCCTTGAATCTCGTGGACTCGCTGCAGAGCCCATGAGACCTCACCTCTACGCCAATAGATAACAAAAAGGTATCACAAGGGGCAGCCTCTGCATTAGTCAGACGTCGCTATCACGCGTATCTATTCCCCCACACCTTCTCCATTTGTCATCCATTGAAAGGACCGCATCATGCCGATGCCTACCATCAAGCACATCCGTGCCTATACCGTTCGCGGCGGCGGCGCCGATTACCATGACCAGGGCGACGGGCACTGGATCGATGGCCAGATATCGACGCCGATGAGCAAGTACCCCGAGTACCGCATGACCCGCAAGAGCTTCGGGCTGAACGTGCTCGGCACCCTGGTGGTCGAGGTCGAGGCCAGCGACGGCACCATCGGCTTCGCGGTGACCACCGCCGGCGAGATCGGCGCCTTCATCGTCGAGAAACACCTGGCACGCTTCGTCGAGGGACAGCGCGTCACCGACATCGAGCGCATCTGGGACCAGATGTTCAATGCCACGCTCTTCTATGGTCGCAAGGGCGTGGTGCTCAACACCATCTCCGGCGTCGACCTCGCGCTCTGGGACCTGCTGGGCAAGATTCGCCAGGAACCCGTGCATGCCATGCTCGGCGGCCCGGTCCGTGACGAGCTGACCTTCTACGCGACCGGCGCCCGGCCCGACCTGGCCCAGCAGATGGGGTTCATCGGCGGCAAGATGCCGCTCAAGCACGGGCCGGCCGAAGGCGATGCCGGGCTCGAGAAGAACCTCGCCCAGCTCGCCGACATGCGCGAGCGCGTCGGCGACGACTTCTGGCTGATGTTCGACTGCTGGATGAGCCTCGACGTCAACTACGCTACTCGGCTCGCCCAGAGGGCCCGAGAGTTCGACCTCAAGTGGATCGAGGAGGCCCTGCCGCCCGACGACTACTGGGGCTACGCCGAACTCAAGCGCAATGTCCCGACCGGCATGCTGGTCAACACCGGCGAGCACGAGGCGACCCGCTGGGGCTTTCGCATGCTGATGGAAATGGAGTGCTGCGATGTCATCCAGCCCGATGTCGGCTGGTGTGGCGGCGTCACCGAACTGATCAAGATCTCGGCACTGGCCGATGCCCACAACAAGCTGGTCGTGCCGCACGGCTCCTCGGTATACAGCTACCACTTCGTCGTCACCCGCCACAACAGCCCGTTCGCCGAGTTCCTGATGATGGCGCCCGACGCCGACAAGGTGGTGCCGATGTTCAATCCGCTGCTGCTCGACGAACCGGTACCGGAAAACGGCCGCATGCGCGCCTCCCGGCTCGATGCCCCCGGCTTCGGCGTGCGCCTGAATCCGGAAAGCCAGCTGGCACGTCCCTACGAGCACTGATTCCCTGCGAGTCCCGACCGAAGAGGAAACGACATGCCGATCCGTGCCCTGCGCATGACCCTGCATCCCGGCCAGGAAGACGAGTACCGGCGACGCCACGACGCCATCTGGCCGGCGCTGGTCACGGCATTGCGCGAAGCCGGTGTCGAGGAATATCGCATCTTCCTCGACCCCGAATCGCGCCATCTCTTCGCCATCATGACGCTGGCCGACGATCACCGTGTCGACGACCTGCCGTCACTGCCGGTGATGCAGCGCTGGTGGCACGCCATGGCCGATATCATGGACACCGAGCCGGACGCCTCGCCCCAGAGCGTGGCGCTGAATGAAGTGTTCACTCTGCTTTCCGAGGAATGACGACCATGCAAGTGATCGATGCCCACGTGCATTTCTGGCAGCTCGATCAGGGCAATCAGCCCTGGCTCGAGCGGCCGTCTCCCAACCTGCTCGGCGACTACAGCCCCATGGCCCACGATATCGGCCCGGCCGAACTGCGTCGTCAGCGCGGCGATATCGAGTTGCTGGGCGCCGTCCACGTCGAGGCGGACGCCGTCGACCCGGTTCGGGAGACGCGCTGGCTGACGACACTCGATGACGACGGCCAGCCACCGCTGCCTTCGGCACTGGTCATCGGCGCCGATCTCTCGACACCAGAGACCGCGCAAGTGCTCGAGGAACAGCTCGAGCACAGCGACAGGGTCTGCGGTGTGCGCCAGATCCTCAATGTGCACGAGGACCCCCTGTTCGATTACGTGGGTCGTCACTACATGAACGAGCCCGCCTGGCGCGATAACTTTCGCCTGCTGGCACGGCACGACCTCTCGTTCGACCTGCAGATCTACCCGGCCCAGATGGCGCAGGCCGCGGCGCTGGCGGCGGAACATCCCGACACGCTTTTCCTGCTCAATCACGCAGGCATGTATGTCGACCGTCAAAGTGTCGAGGGGTGGCGCGCCTGGCGCGATGGTCTGCGCGAACTGGCCGCACGGGACAACGTCGCCATCAAGTTGAGTGGTTTCGGCATGCTCGATCACCACTGGACGGTCGGCAGCATCCGGTCACTGATTCTCGAGGCGATCGACGCCTTCGGCGTGGAGCGCAGTCTCTTTGCCTCCAATTTCCCGGTGGATGGGCTCTACGCTCGCTACGCGGATATCTGGCACGCCTACGCCGAGGTCGTCGCCGATGCCTCGCCCGACGAACGACGGGCGCTCTTCATCGGCAACGCCCGACGCCTGTACCGCCTCGCGCCCCACGCCTGACATCGCCGACACCCGACCCCTGGAGTCCTCCATGCTTCTCAACGACAAGACCGTCATCGTCACCGGCGCCTCACGTGGCATCGGCCGCGCCGCCGCCCTGGAATGCGCCCGCCAGGGTGCCAACCTGGTCATCGGCTACAGCGGCAGCGACAGCAGCCGGCCGCTGGTCGACGAACTGATCGGCGAGATCCGCTCGCTCGGCCGCGATGCCACCGCGGTGGGTGCCCCCGCGGGTGACCCGGATACCGGCGACAAACTCGTCGACGCCGCCGTCCATCACTTCGGCAGTGTCGATGTGTTCGTCAACAATGCCGGCATCTGTCCGTTCCACGGTTTCCTCGACATGCCCCGGGAGACCTATCTGGAAACCGTCAACACCAACCTCAACGGGGCCTATTTCGCCGTACAGGCCGCCGCCAACCGCATGAAAGAACAAGGCACCGGGGGGTCGATCATCGCAGTGAGCTCGATCAGTGCGCTGGTCGGCGGCGCCATGCAGACCCACTACACGCCGACCAAGGCCGGCCTGCTGTCGCTGATGCAATCCTGCGCCGTCGCCCTGGGCCCTTACGGCATCCGCTGCAATGCCCTGCTGCCGGGCACCATCGAGACTGATATCAACAAGGGCGACCTGGCCGACCCGGACAAGCGCGACTACATGATCGGCCGCACGCCGCTGGGCCGACTGGGACGCCCGGAAGACATGGCCGGCCCGATCGCCTTCCTCGCCTCCGACATGGCGGCCTACGTCACCGGCGCCTCGCTGCTGGTCGACGGCGGCATGTTCGTCAACCTGCAGTAGGAGCCCGGCATGCAACTTCCCCGCAACCCTTTCAAGCACGCGCTCGACGGCCACACGCGGTATGGCTGCTGGGCCGGTTTCGGCACCGCCTACGCCGCCGAGATCCTCGCCACTACCGGCTTCGACTGGCTACTGATCGATGGCGAGCACGCCCCCAACCCGGTGCCGGCCATACTCGGCCAGCTCCAGGCCGTGGCGCCCTATGACAGCGCCCCGGTGGTACGCGCCGTCGATCACGACCCGGCTCTGATCAAGCGGCTGCTCGACATCGGCGCCCAGACCCTGATGGTGCCGATGGTGGATACCGCCGAACAGGCCGAGGCCCTGGTACGCGCCACACGTTTCCCGCCGCAGGGTATCCGCGGCGTGGGCGGCGGCCTGACCCGAGCGACGCGCTGGGACGCCGTGCCGGACTACATCGAGACCGCCCACCGGGAGCTGTGCCTGATCGTCCAGGTCGAGTCACCGCAGGGCATCGACAATGTCGAGGCCATCGCCGCCGTGGATGGCGTCGATGCGGTCTTCATCGGCCCCGCCGACCTCTCTACCGGGATCGGTCATATCGGCAACCCCGGGCACCCCGAGGTACAGGCGATGATCCGGCGCGCCTTCGATGCCGCCCAGGCGGCCGGCAAGGCCACCGGCATCCTCGCGCCAGCCGAATCCGATGCCCGGCGCTATGCCGAGTGGGGCTTCGACTTCATCGCCGTGGGCATCGACATCAGCCTGCTGCGCCAGGCCGCCCTGCAGACCGTGGATCGCTACAAGCCCGGTGCTTCCCGAACGACCTCATCCGCGACGTACTGAATCGCAACGCCAACGACACGCACGACAACGCCATAACATCACAACGAGAGGAGTCGAATCATGGCCAGCGACATCCAGACCCACCAGAACTACATCAACGGCACTTTCGTCCCTGCCCGCGAGCATCTCGAGGTGCGCAATCCCGCCAATGGGCAACTGCTCTCGCATGCACCGGACGCTTCACCCGATGACGTCGAGCGCGCCCTGGTCGCCGCGCGCGCCGCCCAGAAACCCTGGTCGCGCCTGCCTGCCGTAGAGCGTGCCGCCTATCTGCAACGCCTCGCCAACGAGATACGCCGAGACGCCAAGTCCCTGGCGCGGATCATTACCGAGGAACAGGGCAAGGTCTCCGGTCTGGCCGAAGTCGAGGTCAATTTCACCGCGGATTACCTCGACTACATGGCCGGCTGGGCACGGCGCATCGAAGGCGAGATCATCGAAAGCGACCGTCCCGGCGAAAACATCTTCCTGTTTCGTAAGCCGCTCGGCGTGGTCGCCGGCATCCTGCCGTGGAACTTCCCGTTCTTCCTGATCGCCCGCAAGATGGCGCCGGCTCTGGTTACCGGCAACACCGTGGTGATCAAACCCAGCGAGGAAACGCCCAACAACTGCTTCGCCTTCACTCGCCTGCTCGACCGAATCGGCCTTCCCGAGGGCGTGTTCAACGTGGTCAGCGGTAGCGGCGCCGGCACCGGTAATGCCCTGACGGCGAGCTCACAGGTGGACATGGTCAGCTTCACCGGCAGCGTCGAGACCGGCTCGCGCATCATGCGCGGTGCCGCCGACAACATCACCAAACTCAACCTGGAGCTGGGCGGCAAGGCACCGGCCATCGTCCTCGACGACGCCGATATCGACCTCGCCGTGCAGTCGATCCGGGCCTCTCGCATCATCAATACCGGTCAGGTCTGCAACTGTGCCGAACGCGTCTACGTGCAACGCGGCGTGGCCGACGAGTTCACCGACAAGCTCGCCCGTGCCATGGCCGAGACCACCTACGGCGATCCGCTGGCACAACCGGACATCGAGATGGGGCCGCTGATCAACCAGCAGGGGCTCGACAAGGTGGCCGCCATGGTCGAGCGCGCCTCCCGGGACGGTGCCGAAACGATCACCGGCGGCCGTGTCGCCGACCTCGGCCAAGGCTTCCACTATCAGCCCACGGTACTCGCCGGCTGCCGCAGCGACATGGAGATCATGCGCCGGGAAATCTTCGGCCCCGTCCTGCCGATCCAGGTCGTCGACGATCTGGACGAGGCCGTCCGGCTGGCCAACGACTCCGATTACGGCCTGACCTCCTCGGTCTATACCCGAGACCTTGCCCGCGCCATGCACGCCTGTCGCGAGATCGATTACGGCGAGACTTACATCAACCGCGAAAACTTCGAGGCGATGCAGGGCTTCCATGCCGGCACTCGCAAGTCGGGAATCGGGGGCGCCGATGGCAAGCACGGCCTCTACGAATATACCCATAGCCATGTGGTCTATCTCGAGGTCTGAGCCCCGACACCCAACAACGACTGGAGGGACTCGCCATGGGCGCGACATCCCATGAAACACGAGCCACCGCGGCGCCGGCGGGCAGCGAATATGAGCGCCAGCCCGTTCCCGACGAGGCGCGACTGGGGTTCAAGAATTTTCTCGGCATGTATGCCGGCGAACACACCGCCGGCACCGAACTGATGATCGGCCCGCTGTTCGTCCTGGCGGGCGTCTCGGCCTTCGACGTGGTCATCGGTCTGCTCGTCGGCAATGCCCTGGCGGTACTGAGCTGGCTTTTCCTAACGGCCCCCATCGGGACCCGGGCACGACTGACGCTCTACTACCACCTCGAGAAGATCGCCGGGCGCTACACCGTCATCCTCTACAACTTGGCCAACGGTCTGGCGTTCTGCTTTCTCGCCGGTGCCATGATCACCGTCTCCGCCACCGCAGTGGGGGTCTGGTTCGGCTTTCCGCTGCCGACACTGGCGGACATGACGCCGAACAGCATCGGCTGGGTGCTCAGCGTGCTCGGGGTCGGCATCGTGATCACCATCGTGGCGGCCTATGGCTATCGCTTCGTGTCCTGGTTCGCCAACATCGCCGCCCCCTGGATGGTCTTGATCTTCCTCGGCTTCGGTATCGTCTCGCTGAAGTGGTTCATCGATGCCACAGGGACGACCGTCGCGTCCGCCGGCGACCTGTGGCACCTGGCCGAAACGGCGATCTGGACCGGCGTGCACGTGCCCGGGCAGCCGGACTTCACCGTCTGGCATGTCATCTTCTTTGCCTGGTTCGCCAACATGGCCATGCACATCGGCATGTCCGACCTCTCCGTGCTGCGTTTCGCGCGCAAGAGCTGGTACAGCATCGCCTCGGCGGCGGGCATGTATGTCGGCCACTTCATGGCCTGGTTGGCAGCCTCCATGCTGTTCGCTTTCCAGATGTATGACGCCGGCCTGAGCAGCGAGGCCGCCGTGATTGCCGCGGTGGAAGGCGGCCGTATACCTGACCCGCTTCCCGGCCCCCTGGCCGATCAGGCACTGGGCGTGGCGGGTCTGATCTGCGTGATCATTGCCGGTTGGACCACTGCCAATCCGACCATCTACCGGGCCGGGCTCGCCTTTCAGGCCGTCATCCCCCGGGCCTCGCGGTTCCACGTCACGATCGGCACGGGTCTGCTGACCACCCTCGTGGCGATGTTCCCTGGCGTGGCCATGCAACTGCTGGGCTTCGTGGCCCTGTACGGCCTGCTGTTGATGCCGATCGGCGCCGTGATCGTCATCGACTACTGGGTACTCCCGAAGCTCGGCCTGAAGAGCTTCTACGCCGAGTACGCAGGTCACCGGTTGACCATGCCGGCATTGGGAACCTGGCTGATCACCCTGGCGATCTGCCTGGTGCTGGTGCGGTTCGCGAATATCGAGATCTTCTTCGTGGCCCTGCCCGGCTGGTTCATCGCCGCCGTCCTGTTCACCGGCCTGAGCTTCCTGGCACAGCGTCGACGAACCGTACCCGATCCCACCATGAACACGGCGACCGCCCCTGACGGCGCGATCACCACCGCGACGAGGGAGTAACCACCATGCGCACGATTCTCCAGTTCCTCTCGCTGTCGATGCTCGTCCTGACGGTACTGTTCCCGAGCCTGTACCTGTTCGATGTCCTCGGCGAGGTCGCGATGAAGTGGGCGCTGCTGTTCGTCACGCTCATCTGGTTTGCCGTCACGCCGCTCTGGATGGGGCGTCAGCCCCCGGCGACCCGACACGGGCGACGCGGCTCTTGAACCACTGACCGGTGGCCTCGGCGATCGATGCCGAGGCCCGTCACCCCAGAAACGCCATTCGCTCAGGGCGTCCACCACGACAGGATGACCGGGCTGCCCCGGTCGTCATGGACAGGCTCGTCCCGACAACGACCCTTCGAGAGTTCTCGCCATGGAAATTCTGCATCTCGCGATCGCCATATCGCTCATCCTGCTCCTGATTCTCTACGCCAAGCTGAACCCTGCCATCAGCCTGATCATCGGCAGTCTCTATCTCGGCCTTGCCATGGGACTCGGCATGACCGGCACCGTGGACGCCATCAGCGGCGGCTTCGGCGACATCATGGCCGGCATCGGTCTGCCCATCGGTTTCGGGGTGATCATCGGCCAATTGATGAGCGACTCCGGTGCCGCCCACAAGATCGCCCATACCCTGGTGAAGAGTGCGCCACGCGGTGCGGGACTCTATGCCCTGGGGCTGACCGGCTTCCTGCTGTCGATCCCGGTCTTCTTCGACGTGACCTTCGTGATCCTGGTGCCGCTGGGTGTTGCACTGGCCAAGACACTCGGTCGCCCCCTGCCCTATGCCATTGGGGCCTTGGTCATCGGGGCCGCCACCTCGCACACTATCGTGCCGCCGACCCCCAACCCGCTGGCGGCGGCCACCATTCTGGACTTCGATATTGGGGTCATGACCTTTGCCGGCCTGGGGGTCGGTCTGATCACCGCCCTGGTGGTGATGAAACTCTACTTCCTGATTCTCGACAGGGGCATCTGGAACGCCCGCACGGACGAGTTGGGCGTCGCCACGGTAGGCGGTGGTGACACAACGGCACCAGCCGGTTTCGACCGGATACCTCTCTGGCAGGCTCTGCTGCCGATCGCCCTGCCGATCCTGCTGATCCTGAGCGGTACCCTCTATGATTACTGTCAGCAACTGGGCGTGCTGGCCGGCGACGACGTCCCAGCCTTCGTGGCCTTCATCAGCGACCGCATCGTCGCCCTGATGGCCGGCGCCCTGGCGGCCTATGCCGTGGCCGCACGCGGCATGAGTCGCGACGAGCGCGACACCGCGGCCGCCACCGGTCTGCAGACCGCCGGCATGGTCCTCCTGGTCACCGGCGCCGGCGGTTCGCTGGGCAGCGTGATCGAGGCGACCCAGATCGGCCAGACGCTGGTCGACAGCGTCTTCCGAGAGACCCAGTCGGGGCTCAGCATGATCCTGCTCACCTATGGCCTGGCAGCGATCTTCCGTATCGCCCAGGGCTCGGGCACTGTCGCCGGCATCACCGCCATGACGATCATGGCCGGCGCCGCCTCCACCGGTGTGGTCGACCCGATCTGGATCGCCCTGGCGGCCCTGTCGGGTGGTATCAGCATCGGCCACGTCAATGACAGCGGCTTCTGGATCACGACCCAGCTCGCCGGTTTCAGCGTACGCGGCGGATTCAAGACCTACACGCTAGGCGAAGCCCTGGTATCCCTGGTGATCCTGGCGCTGACGCTGACGGGCGCCGCCATCTGGGGCTGAGCCCCGACGCGAGGCCATGCATGTTTCGAGGCGGGGTAGCGCCTAACGCTCCAGCAATCCCGCCTCGATGCGCCGGACCGCCACCACCGCCTCGGTCGGCAGGGCCTCGATACGTGCCAGCGGTCTCGGCCAGGGTTCCTCCTCGGTCGGCTCACGCCATTCGATACTCTCAGCAAACCCGCTGGGGTCCACTTCCAGTACCAACGGCCGTTCCTCCCGGGCGAAATACCGGCGCGCCGTATAGTCCACCGCCGCCGCGACATTCAAGTGCACGCCGTCGGCCCGGTTATCATTGCCGCAACGCGACACCTTGCCGGAACGGCATGCCGCTTCCCAGGTCGCCTCCGGCAACACGCGATACAATGGCTCCATGCCCGCCTCCCAGACCCATGGTGTTCGCCTTGAGCGTAGCGGGTGTCGTAACCGTCCACCAGCCGTCATGGAGTCCTGATGCTCAACCAGCGTGCCCTGGCCTATCTCAGCGAGGTGATCCGTCGTGGTTCCCTGCGCGGCGCGGCCACGCATCTGCATGTGGATGTCTCGGCCATCAGCCGACGGATCAAGCTGCTCGAGGAAACCCTCGACGTCGCCCTGCTCGAGCGGCATGCCGGCGGCGTCAAGCCCACCGAAGCGGGCCGCCTGCTGGTCGATCATCATCATGCCCAGCGCGGTGCGGAGGACGCCGTGATCTCCCGACTCCGCGCCCTGCAGCAACTGGTCAGCGGCCAGGTTCGCATTGCGGTGGGCGAGGGCTTCATCGCCGACTTGATCGATGCGCCGCTGCAGACCTTCATGACCGCCTACCCCGGCATCGACATCGCCGTGGAAATGGCCGGCGTCAACGAGGCCATGGCACTGGTCAAGGCCCGTGAGGTCGATCTCGCTCTTCTCTACGCGCCGCCCATCGATCCCCAACTGCATTGTCATGTCGAGACCCGCCAACCGCTCGACTTGATCGTGCCGACGGGTCACCCCCTGGCCGGCCGCACCACGCCGGTTTCATTGCACGAGTTCGCCGACTGGCCCCTGGCCCTGATGGACAATCCCTTCGGCATGCGCCAGATGGTCAATGCCGTGGCGCATCAAGAGCGCCTGCACCTGCATGCGCGGCTGCACACCAATTCGGTCGCGGTGTTGAAGAATTTCGTCCGCTCGGGCATCGGTGTGACCTTCATGCCGGAGTTGACCGTGGCCGAGGAGATCCAGCAGGGCGACATCGCCGTGCTACCGCTCGCCCACCGAGTGCTGAACGGTGCGCGGGCACAGATCGTCAGCCGCGTCGATCGCGAATTGACCGTCGCCGGCCGTACCTGCCTGGACCACTTGCGACACGGCATGCGCTTCTTTCAGGACGATGCCCCCAGGCTGCTGAGCTAGCGTTGATATAAAAGCAACATTCATGGGTTTGAATAGTCAACGAGACAACGCCTAGTCTCGTTCCATGCCGGTCGTTCACCGGCACGAGACACCCCAACAACAACCCTTGCAGGAGACTCCCATGGCCGTCCTTCGTCCTACCTTCTTCCGTCCCGCTCCGCTCGCTGCCGCCTGCCTGCTCGGCGCCGCCACCCTGAGCGGTAGCGTCCAGGCCGCCACCACGGTCAATCTCGGCTACAACGGCGCCCCGGACCCCGAAAAGAACGCGGTGCATGTCTTCGCCACCGACCTCAAGGAACGGGTCGAGGAGAAGACCGACGGCGAGATCGAGCTCAAGCTCTACCCGAACAGTATGCTCGGCGAGGAGCAGGAGCGCATGGAGCAGGTCATGAGCTCGCCCGGGCTCAACATTGCCTCCTTCGCCGGCATGTCACCGGTCGTGCCCGAGATCTACGCCAGCGCCATCCCCTTCCTGTTCGATGACTTCGATGACGCCCGCCAGTTCTTCGATGAAGGCGAATACTGGCAGGCGGTGGAGGGCGACCTGCGCGAGCGGGCCGGCCTGGAGCTCCTGGCGGTGGTCGAGGAAGGCGGTTTCCTGGCCTTCACCAACGACGAACGCCCCATCGCCTCGCCGGACGACTTCGAAGGCCTACGCTTCCGTGCCATGGACCCGAGCCAGGTGGCGCTCTACGAAGCCTTCGGCGCTTCCGGTACGCCGATTCCCTGGACCGAGGTCTACATGGCCTTGAAGACCGGGGTGGCCGACGGCCAGATGAACCCGCCGATGTACATCATCCTCGGCAGCCTCTATGAAGTGCAGGACTATCTGACCCTGGCCAACATCCAGTACTCGGACCAGTTCCTGGTCGGCAATGCCGCCATGATCGATGGCTGGGACGAGGAAATGCGCAGCGCCTTCCAGGAAGCCGTGGCCGAAGCGAATCAGATGGCCCGTGACCACAACGAGGCCAGGGTGGATGAGCGCATCGCCTACCTGGAAGAACAGGGCATGGAGATCATTCGCCCCGACGAGGAGCAGTTGGCCGCCTTCCGCGAGCAGGGACAACCGGCCTACCTCGACTGGCTCGAGCAGCAGGACATCGCGCCTCGCTACATCGACATGGCCCTCGAGGACGCCGGCCTGGATCCGCAAGGCGAATAACGTCCCACTCCGGCCCGGGCGCACTCAGCCCGGGCCCGTCGCACGGAAACTCCTATGCTTTCGCATCTCTCTCGGCTGCCGGATCTGACCCGGCGGGCCGCCCTGACGCTGGCCGGCAGCCTGTTGCTCGTCGATCTGCTGGCCATGCTGTATGGCGTTGTCATGCGCTACCTGGCCGGCGGCGCCCCGATCTGGACCGATGAACTGGCCCGTTACCTGATCATCGGCGGCGTCATGCTGGCGGCCGGCGCGGTCTGGGTCGAGGGTGGGCACATGCGCGTGGCACTGATCGAGCGTCTGCTGCCCCGCCCCCTGTGTCGCCTACTCAATGTCTATCAATGGCTGTTGACGCTGACCCTGGCCGTGGCCGGCGCGATCTTCAGCTATCGCTATGCGCAATCGGTGTCGATGTTCACCAGCCAGGGGCTCGGCATCAGCCGTACCATCCCGGTGATGGCCCTACCGACCGGCTTCGCCCTGCTCGCCTGGCAGGCCCTGTGGCATGGGCCGGCGCCGCTACCGACTCTGGAGGAGCCGTCATCATGATGACCTTGACCATGTTCGCGGTCTTCCTGACGCACGTGCTGCTCGGCCTGCCCCTGTTCATCGCGCTGCTGACCACCGCCGTGGTCGGCTTTCTGTTCGTCGATCCGGCGATGATCCCGCGCATGATGCCCCAGCAATTCTTCGGTGGCATCAATGCCTTCTCGCTGATGGCCATTCCATTGTTCATTCTTGCCGGCAATCTGATGAATGCCAGCCGCCTCACCGACCGGCTGATGGCACTGGCCCGCCTGCTGGTCGGCCACCTGCGCGGCGGCATGGGCCACGTCAACGTGGTATCCAGCGTCTTCTTCGCCGGTGTCAACGGCTCGGCGGTGGCCGACACCTCGGCGCTGGGGTCGCTGCTGGTGCCCCCCATGCGCAAGGAAGGCTATTCCACCGCCTTCGCCGCCGGTCTCACCGCAGGCAGTTCCCTGATCGGTCCGATCATTCCGCCCAGCATCTTCATGATCCTCTACGCCTCGCTGACCAATACCTCGGTCGGCGACCTCTTCCTGGCCGGCGTGATTCCCGGCCTGCTGCTGGGCGCCGCCTTCATGGCCATGAATGCCTGGTATGCCCGGCGCCGCGGGCTCGAGAAGCGCGGCGGCTGGCCCGGCGGCGCCGAGCTCGCACGTGCCGGCCTGAGCGCCCTGCCGGCGCTGATCGCGCCTGTCATCATCGTCGCCGGCATCGTCATGGGCTTGGTCACGCCCACCGAATCCGGCGCGCTCACCGCGCTCTATGTGGCGCTCTACGGCCTGGCGATGGGCAACCTCGGCCCTCGCGACTTCTGGCGCGCCATCGTCGATACGACACGACTGACGGCCGCCATCTTCATCATCATGGCGGCGTCGGCCACGGTCAGCTGGCTGCTCTCCTATGCCCAGGTCCCGAGCCAGTTCGTCGAGCTTCTGACGCCCTATATCGAGCAGCCCGTGGTGATCTTGCTGCTGCTCAGCGCCATCACCTTCATCACCGGCATGTTCATGGAAGAGGTCTCGGCCCTGATGCTGCTCACCCCCATCTTCGCACCGGTGGCGATGATGGCGGGCATCGACCCTGTGCACCTGGGCATCATCATCACCCTCAACATCACCATCGCCCTGATCACGCCGCCCATGGGCGCCTGCGTGTTCGTGGCGGCGGCGGTCAGCCGGCTGGAAATCACCGCCCTGTTTCGCACCATCTGGCCTTTCGTTGTCACGGCGTTACTGGTGCTGCTGGCCCTGATTCTGTTCCCTTCGCTGACCCTGTGGCTCCCGACGATTCTTGGATGACCCGATGAACCGATCCGACCCCGACACCCCCCACGCCGACACGCCGATTCCGCATCGCGCCGAGCCGGACTGGCTGGCAGTCGGCCGCCTGCCGATCACCGGCAGCGACGAGCCGCTGGTGCCGATGAGCCTGGCGCCGCCGCCGATCAAGGTTTTCCCGGCCTACGCCCGCATGGGCATCCCCGGCGCCATCGATGAATGCTATGTCCGTGAGGGCGTCTACCGACGCTTGCTGGCGGTGGCTCGCGCTCTGCCCGAAGGGTTGAGCCTGCTGGTGCTGGATGGCTGGCGGCCCTGGCGGGTCCAGCAGTATCTGTTCGAGACCCTGCAGGCCACGATCCAGGCCAATCACCCCGGGCTCGATGACCAGGAACTGCTGGTGCGCACCCGCGAGTTCGTCGCCCAACCCAGCACCGAGCCGACGGCGCCCAGCCCGCACCTGACCGGTGGCGCCGTGGACGTGACCCTGTGCGACGCCGACGGCCTGCCACTGGACATGGGCACGCTGTTCGACGAAGCCGTTCCCGCATCGCATGCCGATGCGCTGGAGGCCGAGCTGGAAGAAGGCGACCGACGTCACCAGGCCCGGAAAAACCGCCGGCTGCTCTATCACGCCATGCACGCCCAGGGCTTCACCAACCTGCCCAGCGAATGGTGGCATTACGATCTCGGCGACCAGCTCTGGGCTCATTACGGCGGGCATGCCAGCGTGCCTTACGGCCCGGCGGAGCTGGATACCATCGAGAACCGCTGGCGGCGTCAGCTCTGACGACGCCTCGGCGGCCGGGACCCTTCATCGACAGGCCGGTTATACTGGCCGCCTTCGAAACGGCACCACGACATCGATACCGAGGGACGCCTGATGCGATTCGCCACCCTGGGCCCCGACGACAGCAACCACGCCATGATCCTGCGTCGCTACCTGGCGGAACGCGGCCTGGAGAACGCCTCGATCACGCTGGTCGACGACTTCACTTCGGCCTTCGAGTCCCTGGTGGCCAAAAGGCTCGATTACGTGCTGCAGGTCACGGCCCATCCCGCTCATGCCGACTGCGTCGGCCACTACATGCACCGCGCCTTCCCGGTCGACAGCTTCATCGCCGCCAGCCGGCCACTGGCCATCATCGCGCGTCGAGACCGACCTCGCCCCCGTTCGCTGGCCCTGCAACCGGCAACTCGGCACTACGCCGATCTCGCCGACTGGCCGGCACAACGCGATATGCCGACCATCGTGGCCGTGGCCGAGGCAGTACTCACCGGCGAGGTGGACGCCGGGCTCATGGCTGAAGAAATGGCCGAGCGTCACCCTGACACGCTATACCGATGCCAATCGCTGGGCGCCGCACTGGACACCTGGGTGCTGTTTGGCCATCAACCGCTCGACCGCGGCCCCATGCTGTGGCCCGAGGCCCCGATCGCCGACCGCTTCCACGACGACCAGTAGCACCTAGCGCAGGAAAATGACCGCCAGCCCGGCGGCCACCAGCACCAGGCGCCAGATGAGCGCGCGCCGGGCAATCAGCCCATGGGAAATCGCCAGCAGTCCCGCTCCGACCAGGCCGGTCTCGACCAGCGCCCGCCAGGGTGTCTCCGCCAGATGGATGATCTCCGGCCTGGCGACCATCGCCAGCGGGATCAGGTACAGCCCGATCCCCAGCGACATCGCGCGCAGGGCGACCTTGATCCAGTTCTCGCCGGCCATGCCGGCAGCGATGAAGACCCCGCCGCAGACCGGCGGCGTGATAGTCGAGAGCAGGGCATACCAGAACACGAACAAATGGGCGAGCAACGGTGGCAGGCCCAGTTCGGTCAACGCCGGACCGGCCACCGACACACAGATCACATAGGCCGCCGTAGTGGGCACTTCCATGCCCAGCACCAGGCATGCCAAGGCGGTGAGCAGTAGTGCCGGCCAAAGGGCGCCGCCGGACAACGAGAGGATCGCCGAGGTGACCTTGACGCCAAGCCCGGTCATCGCCAGCACCCCGATGACCAGCGAGGCGCAGATGATGATCGCGCCGATGGTCGCCACCTGGCGCCCGGCGAGCACCATGGCGTCGGCCAGACGCGCCACCAGCCCCCGCCACGACGGCACCAGGCGTGAATCCAGCCACAACAGCGCCGCTCCGACGAAGATCGCCAGGCTGGCGGCATACTGGGGTGTATTGCCGGCATGGAAGATCCGCTCGAGCAGCACCGCGAAGGGCACGGCGAAGAACAGCCCTGTCATCCACACCTCACGCAGGGCGGGCCGATCGTCGGCCCCCACCGGGCGGAGGTCATGGCGGGTGGCATAGGCGTTGATGCCCATCCACACCGTGGCAAAGTAAAGCAGTGCCGGCAGCATGGCGGCGGCCATGATCTCGGTATAGGGGGTGCCGGTGAGCTCCACCATGACGAAGGCACCGGCCCCCATCAGCGGCGGCATGATCTGCCCGCCCGAGGATGCCACCGCCTCGACGGCGGCCGCCAGTGCCCGGGGGTAGCCCAGGCGGGTCATGGACGGGATGGTGATCGCTCCAGTGGACGCCACATTGGCCGACGCCGACCCCGAAATGGAGCCCATCAGTGCCGAGGACACCACCGAGACCTTGGCGCCGCCACCGGTCAAGCGACCGGCGACCAGGCCCGCCAGGTTCATGAAGCCCTTGCCGGCCTCGCCGGCATTCAGCACCGCCCCGAAGATCACGAAGATCGCCACCACCCCGACGCTGACACCGGTCAACTTGCCCCATAAGCCGCCCTCGGCGATGGTCAGCGACCCGACCAGGCTGGCTGCCGGCAACCCCGGGTGCCCGAACTCCCCTGGCACGTACTGGCCGCAGAAGGCATAGAGCAGCGCCACCGCCGCCACCAGCGGCAACGGCCAGCCAATGGCCCGACGCGCGGTCTCCAGGGCCAGCACGATCAGAAAGCCCCCGATGACCATTTGCAATGATGTATCGATGAAACCGTACTGCCCGGCCAGGGCTTCCTCATTGACGGCGATCCATAGGCAGGCAGCCACGCCGAGCAGCGTCAGCACCCAGCCGCTCCAGCGCTGCCAGGGCGTTCGCGCGGCGAATACCAGCACCCAGGGCAGGATCAGCGCCATGTGCAACGGGCGGCTCACCAGGGCCGGGGTCAGCCCGTAGAAGATCAGACCGAGATGGAAGACGACCGAGAGAGCGCCCAGCCCGACCCAGGGAAGACGGACACCCGGGCCGCTGGACGCTGCCGCCTCGGCGGCATGCGATGAGGAAGAGGAAGTGGAAGACATGGAACCGTCACGACAAGGGACCAGCGAGCGCCACCGCGATACCGCGGCGGCCCGGGCAAGCAAGGATCAGCGCAGCGTCTCTGGTATCTCGACGCCGGCTTCCTCGTAGTAACGCAGCGCCCCCGGATGCAACTCGCCTCGCATGTTGGCGAGCATCGAGGGCGACACGCTGCGCCACCAGGGCGAGCTCTCGGCCATCGCCTCGCGCCGTTCCCAGAAGGTCTTCGTCAGGGTATAGGCGGTGTCGTCGTCCATGCCGGTGGTCGTGTAGGCGGCCACCGGCAGTGACGTCGTCATCACCGGCTCGTCGATACCCGCATAGGTGCCGGCGGGAATCTCCTGTGGCGTCGCGCCGGTCTCGGCGACCTGCTCCTCGGTCATCGATACCAGCCCCACCGGCATGCTGGCTGCGGTCTCGATCACGTTGGGCGCGGGAAAGGAGCCGGCCGTGGCGAAGGCGTCGATCTGGCCATTCTTGAGCGCGTCAGGCGCACTGCCCACATCGGCATCGTCGACCTCGACGGCTTCGGTGAGGCCGAACAGCTCGAGATAGCGCGCCGCCTCACGAGCCCCGAAGGACCCCTGACCGATCAGCAGGTGCTGACCCGCCAGGTCATCCAGACGCAAGGCATCCTGCTTCCCGGCCACCACCAGATGCATGGTCAACGAGGGAATCGGGAAGAGTCCGCGGATCTCCTGGAAACGCGGATGCCGGCGCTCGGCGAAGGGGCCCTCGCCGGCCACGGCCTTGGCCGCCAACGACGGCGGCGTGGTGAACACATAGTTGCCCCGACGAGCCATCACCTCCATGACGTTCTGGACCGAGCCCTGGCTCTCTTCCAGGGTCAGGGTCATGGCACCGTCGGTGCCGGCCTTGATGGCCTCCGATAGCTCCACGCCCATCTGATAGTAGGCCGTGCCGGCGGATGCGGACTTATAGGTGATGCGAGTATCGGCCGACGCCGCCAGGGACATGGTGCCCAGCCAGAGCGCGGCGAACGCCGCGAGAGAACGCGGAAAGTGACGCATGGGGGTCTCCAGTGCTGCGGTCGGGCACCTGCGGGTGCCTCGTTGTGGATCGACCGCCAGCATATTCGACATGACGCAAGGACGCCATCCGCCGCGGCCACGGAGCTCGACCTCACGGGCTAGCCGACACGGCGACCCACCCACCTTCGTGATGCGAGCGCTCGATGGCCTCGATCATGCGGTTGACCCGTGCCGCTTCCCGAAAATCCGGGTAGAGGATCCGATTGTCCACGATGCCCGCCACCAGGTCGCGAATCTCGATGATCTTCTGGTCGTTGAAGCCCAGACCATGACCGGGGGCAGGACTGAAGGCCGCATAGTCCGGGTGCTCGGGGCCGACCAGCAGGGTACGGAAGCCCCGGCGCCCCTCGGGCCCTTCACACTTGTAAAGCTGCAGCTCGTTCATCCGCTCCTGGTCGAAGACGATGGTCCCCTTGGTGCCGACGAGGGTATAGCCCAGCCCCATCTTGCGACCGGTCGCGACCCGTGACGTCTCGATGTTGCCGATCAAGCCGCCATCGAAGCGCAACAGTGCCTGAGCCTGATCGTCGTTCTCCACCTCGCTCGAGCCGTCATGCCCGTCAGGCAACGCTCGCTGGGATATCACTGTCTGCAACTGGCCGCACACCTCGCCGATGCGCTGGCCGGTGAGATACTCCGCCATGTTGAGGATATGCGAGCCCAGATCCCCCAGGGCGCCGGCTCCCGCAGTGGCACGCCGAGTGTGCCAGTCCAGGGGCTTGGCCGGATCGGCCAGGTAATCCTCGTTATGGCATCCTCGGAAGTGAACCAGCTTGCCGATCTCGCCACTATGAACGATTTCCCGGGCCAGTTGGGTCGCCGCATTGCGGATATAGTTGAACCCCACCAGCGTCTTGACGTTGACCGCCTCGGCGGCCTCGACCATCTCCTGGGCATCGGCAGCGGAGAGGGCCAAGGGTTTCTCGGTGTAGACATGCTTGCCAGCGGTGATGGCGGCCAGGGCCATCTCCTTGTGCAGAAAGTTCGGGGCACAGATGTCGACCACGTCCACATCCGGGTCTTGCACCAGGGTCTTCCAGTCGCCAGTGGAGCGGGAAAAGCCCAGTTCCCGCGCCTTGCAGGCGGCCTGCTCGTCATCGACGTCAGCAAGCAGTTCGCAGACCGGGAAGGCTGGCAGGGAAAAGACGGTAGGCGCCGCCTTCAGGGCGATAGCGTGAGCCTTGCCCATGAAGCCGGTGCCGATCAGGCCGAACTTGAGATCTGCCATCCTATCGTCCTCACAAGACATGGCGATGCCGGGCCTCTCGGCCCGGCATCGCACTGGGTAGTCAGTTGGCGTGCCTCAGAGGGTCGGCATGGTGAAGTGATTGGTCTCCTCGCGGATGCCGCTCGGCCAGCGCTGGGTGATGGTCTTCATGCGGGTGTAGAAGCGCACGCCGTCGGGACCGTGCATGTGCAGCGGGCCGAACAGCGAGCGCTTCCAGCCGCCGAAGCTGTGGAAGGCCATGGGTACCGGGATCGGTACGTTGACGCCGACCATGCCGACCTGAATCTGTTCGCAGTACTGACGGGCGGCATCACCGTCTCGGGTGAAGATGGCGGTACCGTTGCCATACTCGTGGTCGTTGATCATCGACACGGCCTCATCAAAGCTCGCCGCCCGGGCGATGGCCAACACCGGACCGAAGATCTCCTCGCTGTGGATGCGCATCCCGGGCGCGACGCGGTCGAACAGCGTGCCGCCGATGAAGTAGCCGTCGCCGGCGCCCTCGATGACCGCCTCGCGGCCGTCGACCACCAGTTCGGCCCCCTCGTCCACGCCGGCCTGGATATAGCCCTTGACCTTCTCCAGGTGCTCGCGGGTGACCAGCGGGCCCATGTCGTTGTCCGGTCCCTCGACGAGGCCCGGGCCAACGCGCAGCTTGCCGAGTTCCTCCACGAGTTTGGCGCGCAGGCGCTCGGCAGTCTCCTCGCCCACCGGCACGGCCACGGAAATGGCCATGCAGCGCTCGCCGGCGGAGCCATAGGCCGCGCCCATCAGCGCGCTCACCGCCTGGTCGATGTCGGCATCGGGCATCACCACCATGTGGTTCTTGGCCCCGCCCAGGGCCTGGACACGCTTGCCATGCGCCGAGGCGGTGGCATAGATGTACTCGGCGATCGGCGTGGAGCCCACGAAGCTCACCGCCTGGACGCGCTCGTCGGTGAGCAGCACGTCCACCGCCTCCTTGTCGCCGTTGACCACGTTGAACACGCCGTCGGGCAGGCCGGCCTCGCTGAGCAGCTCGGCCAGGCGCATCGGGGTGGACGGGTCCTTCTCGGAGGGCTTCATGATGAAGGTATTGCCGCAGGCCAGGGCGATGGGGAACATCCACATCGGCACCATGGCCGGGAAGTTGAACGGCGAGATCCCCGCGCAGACCCCGAGCGGTTGCATCATCGAGTAGCTGTCGACGCCGGTGCCGACGTTCATCGAGTGTTCACCCTTCTGCAGGTGCGGGATGCCGCAGGCGAACTCCACCACTTCCAGGCCGCGAGTCACTTCGCCCTTGGCGTCGGAAAACACCTTGCCGTGCTCGCTGGCAATCAGGCGGGCCAACTCGTCGGCATGCTCCTCGACCAGCGCCTTGAACTTGAAAAGAATGCGCGAGCGCTTGAGCGGCGAGAGCTTCGACCAGGTGGCGAAGGCCGCCTCGGATGAGGCGATTGCCTCGCGGGTCTCGTCGGCGGAGGCCAGGGCGACCCGGGCACTCTGCTCGCCGGAAGCCGGGTTGTAGACCGGTGCAGAACGTTCGCTGCGACCGTCGACGTGGCGGCCGTTGAGATAGTGGTGAATCTGATTCATGACGTTACCTTCTGAGAAACACGATAGGCCGTGAGGCGCGTAAAAAGCTCGCCCGCACGCTCATTTTTCGATGGTGAAACCGGCGCCTTCCGCCAAGGAGCGCAAATTGCGGTACCCCAGGCGGGCATAGGTCAGCGGATGGGCGATCTGGGGATCCTGTTCGGCCTCCACCACCAGCCATCCCCGGTAGCCGGTCTCGCGGAGGTGCTCGAGGGTGGTCAGGAAATCGATGTCGCCGTCGCCAGGCACGGTGAACATGCCGTCGAGCACACCGTCCAGAAAGCTCTTGTCGCGATTGCGCATCGCCTCGAGCACCTGGAAACGCATGTCCTTGCAGTGCACGTGCCGGATCCTCGAGGCATAGCGTTTGGCGACAGCCAGTGGGCTGCCGTCGGCCCCGACCAGATGACCGAAGTCGAGCAACAGACCTACTGAGTCGCGGGTGCTGTCCATCAGCCGCTCCACGTCGGCCTGGCTCTCCACCACCGTGCCCAGATGATGGTGGTAGGCCAGATGCACACCCTGCTCCTTCAGGTAGTCGCCGACCACGTTCAGCCCGTCGGTGAGGCGCTGCCACTCGTCATCGCTGAGGCACGGCCGACGGGACAACGGGGTGGCCTGGTCGCCATGGATACACTGGGTCACCTCGCAGAACACCATCACCCGGGCACCGCAGGCCTTGAGCAGCTCGAGGTGATCCTTGACGGCTTCGATCTCTGCCTCCGGACTGCGCTCCAGCAGCCGGCTGGAATACCAGCCGGAGACCAGCGACAGATCGTACTCATCCAGAACGCCCGACAGGGCATCCGGGGTACGCGGGAACTTGTGGCCCAGCTCGAAGCCGCTGAAGCCGGCCACGCGCCCTTCCGAGAGACATGCCTCGAGCGGCGTGTCGCCGCCCAGGCTAGGCAGGTCGTCGTTGGTCCAGGTCAGGGGGTTGATGCCCAGGCGAACGGTACTCATTGGCATACTCCATCTTCGGGGGGCCTCCAGGCCCCCCCTCTTGTTCGGGAAAACGGGAGGTCGAGGAACCATCCGACAATCGGCGTTCAGCGGTGCTGACGTCGCTTGGCTTCGCGGTAGCCCGCATAGGCCGCCTTGACCTGCTCGCGCGACGAGGCCTCGGGCACCGCCACGTCCCACCAGGCACCACCTTCGTCGGTGCTGGGCAGGGGGTCGGTATCCAGCGCAATGACATAGGTAGTGTCGGCCTGACGCGCACGTACCAGTGCCTCTTCCAGTGCCTGGACGCCGTGCACCTGCTCGGCCTCGCACCCCAGGGCACGAGCATGGGCGGCAAAGTCCGTCTTCGGCGCGCCTTCCTCGACGGTCAGGCAGTCATCCAGCAGGTTGTTGAAGCCGGCACCACCGGTACCCTGCTGCAGACGGTTGATACATCCATAACCGCGATTGTCGAGCACCACCACGACAAGCTTCCGGCCCAGCATCACCGAGGTGGCAAGCTCCGAGTTGTGCATCAGGTAAGAGCCATCACCGACCATCACGAATACCTCGCGTTCGGGGTGCGCCATCTTGACCCCAAGGCCGCCCGCAATCTCGTAGCCCATGCAGGAGTAGCCGTATTCCACGTGATAGCTGCCGGGACCGGCACACCGCCACACCTTGTGCAGTTCCCCCGGCAGGCCGCCGGCAGCGCAGACAACGGTATCGTTCTCGCCGGTCTGCCGGTTCACGGCGCCGATCACCTGGGCATCGGTGGGCAATGCTCGCCCGTCATCGGCCGTGACACGCGCCACCACCTCGTCCCAGTCATGCTTGAGACGACAGGCCTGCTCCCGCCAGGCGTCGGAGGACCGCCAGTCGGCCAGGCCGTGATCCAGCGCCACCAGCCCGTCGAAGGCATCGCCGATCAGCGGCAGGGCATAGTGCTTCTGGCTGTCGAAACGCCCCGCGTTCAGGGCCACCAGGGTCAGACCGTCGCGCTCGAAGAGCGCCCGCGAGCCGGTGGTGAAATCCTGCAGACGCGTCCCCACGGCCAGAATGACATCGGCCTGCTCGGCCAGTTGATTGGCAGCCTCGCTACCGGTAACGCCGATGCCTCCCACCGAGCAGGGATGAGTATCGGGCAGAGCGCCCTTGCCGGCTTGCGTCTCGGCCACCGGCACGCTGTGCGCGCGGGCGAACTCGCCGAGTCGCTCGCAGGCCCCGGCGTAGTGCACCCCACCCCCGGCGATGATCAAGGGACGATCGGCACGCGCCAGGGCGGCGATGGCCGTTTCCAGCTCACCGAGATCCGGCTGTGGGCGGCGGATACGATGCAAGCGGGGGGCGAAGAAGCTCTCCGGGTAGTCGTAGGCGAAGGTCTGGACATCCTGGGGCAGCGCCAGGGTCGCCGGGCCGCAGTGCTCCGGGTCGAGCAGGGTCGCGATGGCCTGGGGCAGGCTGGTCAACAGTTGTTCCGGTCGAGTGATGCGATCGAAGTAGCGCGACACCGGCCGGAAACAGTCATTGACCGTGATGGTCGGATCGCCGAAATGCTCCACCTGCTGAAGCACCGGGTCGGGGTCACGGGTCGCGAACGTATCTCCCGGCAGCAGCAGGACCGGCAACCGATTGGCATGGGCCAGCCCGGCGGCGGTTACCATGTTGGTGGCGCCGGGCCCGACGGAACTGGTGGCAGCCATCAGCCGGCGCCGACCCTGCGCCTTGGCGAAGGCGATGGCGGCATGCGCCATGGTCTGTTCGTTGTGGGCGCGGTAAGTGGGGAGCTCATCACGCACGTGATAGAGCGCTTCCCCCAGGCCGGCCACGTTGCCGTGGCCGAAGATACCGAACACGCCCTCGAACAGCGCCATCTCACGGCCTTCGCACTCGATACGCTGAGCCGCCAGATACTTGACCAGCGCCTGGGCCATGGTGAGTCGAATGGTGCTCATGTCAGACTCCCTCCACTCGGAACCTTGACGCTGCGCAGGCGTCGCCATTCCTCGATCAATTCGGCGTAATTGCCGGCGACCTTGTCGATCAGCCGGGCATCATCGATGGCACCGGCCAACCATTCGCGGCTGGGCCCGGCAAACAGCGTGCGGCCCACGGTGAAGCCCTTGCACCAGTCATTGCTGGCAGCCGCCGCGAAGCCAAGCTTCATTTCTTCCATCGGGGCATCCAGACCCAGCAGCACCACACCGCGGCAGTGGGGATCATTGTCATCGATGGCCTGGCTGACCGCGCCCCAGGCGGCATTGGACATGGATGGCAACTTCCACCAGTCGGGACGGATCCCCAGGTGATACAGGCGTCGCAGGGAGCGCGCCAGAGTCTGGTCATCCACCTCCGAGGTGTCGGGCGGAATCACCTCGATCAGCAATTCGAGATCATTGGCACAGGCCGCCTGATAGAGCTGGCGCAACCGCGCTTCCTGTTCCAGACGCAGTGCTATCGGGTCATCCGGGTGGTAGAACAGCAAGCATTTGATGACATGCTCCCGCGGCCAATGCTGCAGGCGGCTGCCCAGGTCATCGCCATGCTGGAAGTGCAGCGGCCTGGAGCTCGGCAGCTCCACCGGACGGCCGATCCACCAGCCCTTGCCGGTAGCATCGTTCAGCGCATCCTGCCCAAAGACGTCATCGACCAGGATCGCCGGCTTGTCGAGCCCGGTGCGTCGCGCCCCCTCCTCGGCGGCCTGGACGAGCAGCCGCTTGAGGGCCGGGATGCGTGCCGGATCGGCCTTGACGTCGCGGGCCATGTCGGTGATCTGACGGCGATGGTCGAAGGCCAGGCCGCAGACCTGAGGCCAATCCCTGACAGCGCGGGTGGTCACCCGGTGAAGATGGTTGAGGCGTTCATCCTGATCGGGACGAGACACACCGGCACGGCGCCCCAGGTAATCGAACAGCTCTTCCTCGGTAGGCATCGCCGGGGCACAGCCATGACGCGAGACCACCAGGGCACCGCAGGCGTTGGCATAGCCGGCGCTGGTCTCCCAGCTTTCTCCCCTCAGCCAGCCCCTGAGCAATCCGCTCATAAAGGCATCGCCGGCGCCCAGCACGTTGAGCACCTCGACCTTGACGCCCTCCACCAGGATGCCGTCCTCGATGCGAGCGGGAATCTCGCCCTCGAAGACCACACAGCCCAGGGCGCCGAGCTTGCAGACCAGGGTGGCATCGCTGACCTTGCGCACGGCGCGTAGCGACTCGAGGGTATCGGTACTGCCGCCGGCGATATGGAATTCCTCCTCGGTGCCGACGATCAGGTCGAAATCGCCGAGCCAGGCCTGGAGGTCCTCAGTCACCTTGTCGTCGGCGACAAAACGGGTTTCTCCGTCGCCCGGTGTGGTCAGGCCCCACAATACGGGCCGGTAGTCGATATCCAGCACCCGCTTGACACCATGCTCGGCGGCGGCATCGAGCGCCTTGCGACAGGCCCGGGCGGTGGTCTCGGTGGACAGGTGAGTACCGGTGATCGCCAGCGCCCTGGCGCGGCCGATGAAGGCCGGGTCGATGGCATCCGCATCGATGGCCATGTCGGCGCAGTCACGGCGATAGAAGAGCAGCGGAAAGCTGTCGCGATCCTTCAGCGCCAGCAACACCAGGCCGGTATGTCGCTCGGGATCGGTCTGCAGGGCACTGGTATCGACGCCCGCACGCTCGAGCTCTTCGCGCACGAAGTTGCCCATCTGTTCGTTGCCAACCCGCGACAGCATGGCCGATTCGAGGCCCAGGCGGGCGGTGCCATAGGCCATGTTGCCGGAACTGCCACCGAGGTACTTGGCGAAGCTCGAGACATCTTCCAGGCGACTGCCGACCTGCTCCGAATAGAGGTCGACGGCGACGCGGCCAAGGCAGATCAGATCCAGTGGTCTGTTATCGGGTTTCATCTCTTGCATAGCGTTTCTCCGCGTCGCTTGTCACATGGCGCCTGGGCGCCAGGACGCTGGTCCAGTCAAGGAGTTAAAGGGTGAAGGCATCCCGGAAACGTGCCAGGGCCAGCTCATCGTCACCGGAGGCCCAGCCTTCCAGACCGACCGTTCCGCGATAGCCGATCTCGTTCAGCGCTCGGGCAATGGCCGGATAGTGGATTTCACCGCTGCCGGGTTCACAGCGGCCCGGCACATCGGCGACCTGGATTTCACCGGTATAGGGCGCGCAGCGACGCACCAGCTCGACCAGGTTCCCCTCGCCGACCTGAGCGTGATAGAGATCGAGCATGATGCGCACCTCCGGGCGATCGACACTCGCCACCAGGGCCAGCACGTCTTCGGCGCGAGCGAAGGGCACACCGGGATGGTCGACGGCAGTATTGAGGTTCTCCAGCACGAAGGTCACGTCATGCTGCTGACCGAGATCGGCCAGCCGGTTCAGCGTATCCGCCGCGGTTATCCACATCGGCCCGGTCATTTCGGCCCCTGCCTTGATCGGCAGTCCCTGGCCATCCAGCCCGGTGCCGTGCAGGTTGAGCCGTGGAATACCCAGCTCCTTGGCCACGGCAATCGACGCTCGAGCCGTCTCCACCAGCCGCTCGGCGCCGTCCTTATCGGCCAGCGTCCCCTCGAGATAACCGGTCATGGAGGAGAACGTTGCGCCGGTGGCCGCCAGCGACTTGAGGTCATGGCGACTCCAGTCCCAGATCTCCACCTGAAAGCCCAGGGCATCGATCCGCTTGACCCTTTCGGTGATCGGCAGGCCGCGAAACAGCATCTCGGCGCAGGCCGCCAGGGTGAAGGGTGTCGGTTCCATCATGACCGTCGCGCCTCTCTCACTGGCCCGCAGCGAGGCGGGTACCAGATGCATCGCTGTCACCGGCGTCGGTTTTCCGCTCGCTGTCGCTGCGCTGGAACTCGGCCAGTTCGGCGTCCAGGCTCTCCAGCTCGGCGCCGCCGGCCATCATGTTGAGCACCTCTTCGCGGGTCGTCTCCTCCTTGCGGAAGGTGCCGAGGCTGCCGCCCCGTGACAGCAGGGTAAAGGCGTCGGCCACTGGGAAGGCGTGATGGACGTTGTGGGTAATGAAGATCACCGCCAGGCCATCGGCCCGCGCCTTGGCGATATAACGCAGCACCACCGAGGCCTGCTTGACCCCCAGCGCCGAGGTCGGCTCGTCGAGGATCAGCACCTTGGCGCCGAAGTAGACCGCCCGGGCGATAGCCACACATTGGCGCTCGCCACCGGACAGGGTGCCAACAGGCTGGCTGGGGTCGCGCACATCGATACCGATCTTGGCCATCTCCTGCTTGGCGATCCTGTCGGCATACTTCCAGTCGATGCGCTTCGTCGGCCCCCAGCCCACGGTAGGTTCGCGCCCCATGAAGAAGTTACGGGTGATCGACATCAATGGGATCATCGCCAGATCCTGGAAGACGGTGGCGATGCCCGCATCCAGAGCGTAGGCCGGCGACTTGAAGCGCGTCGGCTCCCCACCCAGCAACAGTTCCCCGTGGGTCGGCTGGTGCACACCGGAGAGGGTCTTGATCAGGGTCGACTTGCCGGCACCGTTGTCACCCAGCAGGCACATGACCTCACCGGCATACACTTCCATCGAGATGCCACTCAGGGCGATGACACTGCCGAAGTGCTTGCTGACGTTGCGCATCTCGATCATTGGCATACGTTCGCTCATTTCACTTGGCCTCCATCGCCTTCTTGCGCATGAAATTGTTGAAGAGCACGGCCACCAACAGCATCACGCCGAGGAAGACCTGGAACCAGTCGGTATTGACGCCGGTATAGAAGATGCCCATCTGCACCAGGCCGAAGATCAACGCACCAAGCGCCGCACCGATGGCCGAGCCATAGCCCCCGGTGAGCAGGGCGCCACCGATGACCACCGCGATGATCGCCTCCAGCTCCTTGAGCAGGCCACGGATGGTGTCTGCCGAACCGGTATCCATCACCTGAAGGCAGGCGAAGATGGTCGCGGAGAAGGCCGTGAACATGAACAGAGAAATCTTGACGCGGTGGACCGGCACGCCAGAGTTTCGCGCCGCATTGGCGTCTCCCCCGCTGGCGAAGATCCAGTTGCCGTAAGGGGTGCAGAGCAGCACCCAGGTCGCCAGGGCGGTGAGGGCCAGCCACCAGACGATCGACACCGGAATACCGGTGACCACCGGGTTGCCGGCGAAATTGGTGGCGATCCAGCCCTGGGAGGCCATCCAGGCGAAGAGCCCCGTGGCGACCTCACCCGAGAAGAGGGCGGCGAACCAGTCACCCGGAATATGATCATGGACACCACCGACCTGGGTACGTCCGGTCAGCAGTCGGCTAACGCCGATCGCCATGCCACGAAGGATGAAGAGGAAGCCCAGCGTTACGATGAACGATGGCAGCCCCGTCTTGTTGACCAGGTTGCCGTTGATCCAGCCAACAAGCGCTGCGCAGCAGAACGCCAGCAGGATGGCCGCCCACAGGGGCCAGCCGTACTCCACGGCGGGAATGGCAATCAGGATCCCCGCCAGGCCGATCATCGAGCCAATCGAGAGATCGAACTCACCACCGATCATCAACAGAGAGGCGGCGGTAGCGATGATGCCCAGCTGTGCCGCCACCTCGAGGAAGTTGAGAATGCCGGCCGGGGTGAACATGCCGGTACCGCTTGACGCCACGATGAAGAAGGCAAGCACCAGCACCGTACCGGCCAGGGCACCGAATTCGGGACGGCTCAAGGCCTTCTTCCAGAACGATACCTTCTGGATACGCTCATCCTGCGGTTCCGCCGCGTCGGCTTGGGGGGATGGATTGGACTTCATGACGGTCGACTCCCGGGGCCCGTCGGACGGGCCCCTACATGCGTGATGGTATTCAGCGGATGCCCTGCTCGCTCAGCTCGATCACTTGTGCAGCGTTTTCCGGCGTCACGAAACCGGGGCCGGTCGGGACATCACCCGCCGGGAGCAAGCCGTTCTCGGCATACTGATCGAGGAACATCACCGGCAGGTAGCCTTGCAGGTACTGTTGCTGATCGATGGCGAAACTCAGGTCTTCGGCCTCGAGGGCCTCGAGAATCCCGGGCGACAGGTCGAAGGTGCCGAGCGTGAACATGTCGGTGGCACCCTGCTCGCGCATGGCCTGGATCATGGGCTCGGCGGCCAGGGCGCCCAGCGTGAGGATGCCGCGCACATCGCTGTTTTCGTTGAGATAGGCGACGATGGCATTACGGATCGACGTCGGGTCATAGGTCGTCGCCAACTGTTCGGCGTTACCGTCGAACCCTTCGAGGAAGCCGTCGCAACGCTGGTCGAGGCCCTGGTTGCCCTGTTCATGATTGACGCAGACCGCCTGCTCGACGCCCATTTCCTGCATGCGTTCGGCGGCCTGCTTGCCCGCTTCGTACTCACTCTGACCGATATGCAGGCGAGTCCCGTACTTGTGCGCAACGTCGCCACCGGAGTTGATGGTGAGCACCGGAATGCCGTTGTTGGTAGCTTCCTGAACAATCCCCCCCAACGCATCCTCGTCGGTAAAGGAGACGATCAACCCATCCGGGTCCGAGGCCACTGCCGCTTCAACCAGTTGCTGCATCTTGGCCATGTCGAAGGAAGATGGGGCGCGATACTCCAGTTCTGCCCCGACGGTGTCGGCCGCGGCCTCGGCGCCATTCTTGACCACGGACCAGAAGGGGTCGGAGGGAACGCCATGGGTCACCATGACGAAGCGATTCGGTTCTTGTGCCTGAGCGGTGCCGGCCATGAGTGCCGCAGCGGTGGTCGAAGCCAGCAACCAATGAGATAGACGTGCCATGGATGAACTTCCTCTCTCGATTATCGTTGTGTGGGAGATACGTCAGCGCGATGACGTTATGGAATATAGATTCCAAAGAGCAGTTTTTACAAATTTTCTATTCTATACTTTGGTATAAATGGAATATTCATTCCATTTCGCCTAGACTGCCCCAAGACGAACGCACCACAAGTCAACGCCACCACGGCGACGGCGAGGAACCTCACATGAATCAAACGCCCCAGGACTTCGAGGAGCTGAAAGCCCGCATCACGGCCGATTACCCGGACCTGAGCCGCCGCTTGCAACAGACCGCCCGCTTCCTGCTCGACCATCCCCGAGAAGTGGCCTTCGCCACCGTCGCTCAGCTCGCCGAGCAGGCCGGCGTCACGCCTTCGACCCTGATTCGCTTCGCCAACAGCTTCGGGTTCACCGGATTCTCCGAGATGCAACGCCTGTTCCGCTCGCGTCTGGTGGACGAACTTCCCAATTACAATGAGCGTATCCGCGCCGTGCGGTCCGCTACCGGGGAGACGCCGGACAGCACCCAACTACTGTGGGAATTTGCCGATGCCAATCGCGAGGTGCTGGAACACCTCCCGAGCCGCATCGATCCCCGACACCTGGAACACGCCCTGGACATCTTCGAACAGGCGAACGCCATCCACGTAATGGGCGCACGGCGTAGCTTCGTGGTGGCCAGCTACATGACCTATGCGCTGCATCACATCGACAAGCGCACCTTCCTGGTCAACGGCCTGGGGGGTATGTATGGCGAACAGCTCAAGGCTATCGGCGATGATGATGCCTTGCTGGTGGTGAGCTTCTCGCCCTATGCCCAGGAAACGCGCGAGCTGGCAGACGAGGCCCGCAAGCGTGGCATCCCGCTGGTCGTGATCACCGACTCCAGCCTCAGCCCTCTGGCCCGCATCGCCGACGTCTCGCTGGTGGTGCACGAAGCCGAGGTCAAGAGCTTCCGCGGCCTGACCGCCTCACTGTGCGTGACCCAGACCCTGGCCATTTCACTGGGCATTCGACAGGACACGGCCAGGGATCGCCCCTCGCCTGACAACGCACAGTCATCTACCGACAACGAGAGGACCCCGCTATGAGACTCGCCCTGATCGGCGCCGGTCGCATCGGCAAGGTGCATGCACAGGCCATCGCCGCACACCCCGAAGCGGCCCTGTCAGCCGTGGCCGACTTCCACGCACCAGCCGCCGAGGCCCTGGCCGCCGAGTACGGCGCCAGGTCTCTCGATGTCGACGCCATCTTCGACGACGGCGAGATCGATGCCGTACTGATCGCCTCGAGCACACCGACCCATGCCGACTACCTGGAGCGCGCTGCCCGCGCAGGCAAGGCGGTGCTCTGCGAGAAGCCCATTGCCCTCGACCTGGCACGTACCGTCGCGGCACTCCACGTGCTGGCGTCGCACCCGGTGACCTGCTCTCTGGGCTTCAATCGCCGCCATGACCCCCAGTTCGCCGCCCTCAGGAGGGCCGTGAAGAAAGGCTGGATCGGCAGCCTCGAGACACTCACCATCATCAGCCGCGACCCGGCGCCGCCGCCCGCCGAGTATGTCGGTGCCTCCGGTGGCATCTTCCGCGACATGACGATCCATGACTTCGACATGGCCCGCTGGCTGCTGGACGAGCCCATCGCCACGGTCCACGCCACGGGTAGCTGCCTGATCGATCCAGCCATCGGCGAGGCCGGCGACGTGGATACCGTCATGGTCACCCTGACCACGACCAGCGGTCGACTCTGCCATATCAACAACTCCCGCCGCGCCTGCTACGGCTACGACCAGCGTATCGAAGCCTTCGGCAGCGCCGGCATGCTACAGGCACAGAACGAGACCGAGACACGCCTGCGTTTCACTGGCGACCCCGGCCAGTGGGAAGAGACGCCCAAATGGTTCTTCCTGGAGCGCTACGCCGAGGCCTATCGTCGCGAGATCGACGACTTCGTCACGGCCTGGAAGCAGCAACGCGCCCCACTGGCCGGTGCCGACGATGGCCTACAGGCACTGCGCCTGGCCGAGGCGGCCGAGCGCTCGCGACACGAGGGTCGTTGCATCGCGCTGGACGAGATCGACTGAGACCCACGACGATTCGAGGAGAGTAACGATGACTTCGCTTCTGGTTCGACCACACGAGCCCGACACCCAGGGCAGGATACTCGAGGTGACCCCGGAATCCGCCGGCTGGCACCATGTCGGCTTCCGCGTGCACAGACTGGCAAAGGGACAGAAGATCGAGGGCCACACCGGCGCCCGGGAACATTGCCTGGTGCTGTTGTCCGGACACGCCACCATCACCAGCGGCGAGCACCGCTGGGAGAATATCGGCGAGCGCATGGATATCTTCGAGAAGGTGCCGCCCTATGCCGTCTACCTGCCAGACGGCGCGGGCTACGCCGTCGAGGCCACGACCGACATGGAGCTCGCGGTATGCAGCGCCCCGGGACACGGCAACCACGAACCACGGCTGATCGCCCCCGACCACATCAAGAAAAGCACCCGGGGCGGCGGCACCAACACCCGCCACATTCAGGACATCCTGCCGGAGACCGAGCCGGCCGACAGTCTCCTGGTGGTCGAGGTCTATACGCCGGCGGGCAACTGGTCCAGCTACCCGCCGCACAAGCATGATGTGGACAACCTGCCCGAGGAGTCGATTCTCGAGGAGACCTACTATCACCGTCTGGCCCCCTCACAGGGCTTTGCCTTCCAACGGGTCTATACCGACGACCGCAGCCTGGACGAGACCATGGCGGTGGAGAACGGCTGCTGCGTGATGGTACCGCGCGGCTACCACCCGGTCGGCGCTCCCCACGGCTACGAGCTCTACTACCTCAACGTGATGGCCGGCCCCAAGCGGGAATGGAAATTCCAGAACGACCCGGCCCACGAATGGATCGTCAGGCAGTAACCCATCCAGATCATTCGGACGTCTCTCTTGCCCTGCCTCGGCAGGGCCTTTTTCGTTCGCACCGCCTCACGAGAGCGCCTTGACGATCAGCTGCACGCCGACGAGCGCCATGGCCAGCACGACCAGCCGATAGAACAGCCGTTCGTTGACACGGTGCTGCAGCCACAGCCCGCTCTTCACCCCGGCCCAGGCCACCGGCACCAGCGCCGCCGAGGCCCAGGCGCTGGTCAGGTTGATCTCGCCGAGCCACAAGTACGGCGGCAGCTTCATCAGATTGACGGCAGCGAACGACAGGGTGCAGGTGGCAATGAAAGCGCGCTTGGAAAGCCGACGTGGCACCAGGTAGAGGTTCATCGGCGGTGCCCCGGCATGGGCGAGAAAACTGGTCACACCGACCCCCATGCCTGCCGGCCAGGCCCAGAGTGCATGAATGGGCCGCGACGCCGCCGGCTTGACGATCATGTAGACCACGAACAGCAGCGACACCACGCCCAGCAACAGCCGGACATGATTCTCGTCGAGCGAGCCGATCAACAGGGTGCCGGCCACGACCCCCAGCGCCATGCCGGGCACAAGACGGCGAACCTCGCTCGCGTCATGCTCTCCCCACCAGGCCTTGACCGCGAACAGGTCCATGACCAGCAACAGCGGCAACAGCAGACCGGCCGCCTCGATGGGACCGATGGCCAGCGCCATCAGCGGTACCGAAAGGGTCCCGAAACCACCGGCGAAGCCGCCCTTGGAGACACCGGTCAGGTAGGTGGAGACAATGATCAGCGTCCAGGCCAACCAGCCGTAATCGGGCAACATGAATGGCTTCCTTGTACACGATGAACCTGGCAACCAGGGAGGCCGTCCCGGTCTCTGTGATGTTCGCCCACCCCGCGCGGCCTGTCGTCCCTCCCTATGCCGCGCCTGACCCGACATGGGGGCATGTCGGGTCCACAAGAAGACGCCGGGACGGCAGCCGCCCCGGCGTCGTATCGTTCAATGGCGAACAAGGGTCAGGCGACGTTGCGCTCACCATTACTCGCGGCATGCATGGCCAGGGCGGTATCGAGCATGCGGTTGGAAAACCCCCACTCGTTATCGTACCAGGCCATCACCTTCACCAGACGCCCGTTGACCCGGGTATGGTTGGCATCGAATGTAGACGAATTGGCATCGTGATTGAAGTCGATCGACACCAGCGGCTGGGCGTTGACGCGCATGACCGGAGACGCCGCTGCGGCTTCTTCGACGATGGCGTTTATCTCCTCGGCGCTGGTCTCCCGCGAGGCGGTGAAGGTCAGATCGACCAGGGACACATTGATCACCGGCACGCGCACCGCCAGGCCATCGAGACGCCCATCGAGTTCCGGCAGCACCAGCCCCACGGCCGCTGCCGCACCGGTCTTGGTCGGAATCATCGAGTGGGTGGCGCTGCGGGCACGATAGGGGTCCTTGTGGTAGACATCGGACAGATTCTGATCATTGGTATAGGCGTGCACCGTGGTCATCAGGCCATTGTCGATGCCGACCTTCCCGTGCAGCGCCTGTGCCACCGGGGCCAGACAATTGGTGGTGCAGGACGCATTGGAGACGACCTTGTGCTCCGGTGTCAGCACGTCTTCATTGACGCCGAACACGATGGTGGCATCGGCATCCGGGCTTGGCGCCGAGACCAGCACACGACCGGCGCCGGCAGTGATGTGTTGAGCGGCGGCCTCACGCTTGGTGAACAGTCCGGTGCATTCCATGACCAGATCGACGCCGAGATCGCCCCAGGGCAACTTCGACGGATCACGCTCGGAGAGGATCTCGATACGCTGACCGTCGACGCTGAGGCTGGATTCATCATGCGCCACCTCGAAGGGGAAATGGCCATGGACCGTATCGTGGCGCAGCAGGTGCGCATTGAGGGCGGGATCCCCCAGGTCATTGATGGCCACGACACGCACACGGTCGCGATAGCCCCCTTCATGCAGCGCGCGTAGAACGTTGCGGCCGATGCGGCCGAAGCCATTGATGGCGATCTTGAGTGTCATGGTGTCGTCCTCTCGATTCGGTGCCGTCTCATGGATGTGGCTGAGCCGATGGGTGGAAGGGCGCCGGGGTGTCCCGATATCCCCGACCGGACAGGCCGACGGCTCATGTTTCCCCACAATGTGAATCACGATGGCGCTGGACACAAGCCATTTTTAGTAACTTTACAACAGAAAGGAAAGCCGACTCCTCCTCATCTCTGGCGCAAAATGCTATAAAACAAGCAAAAATTCCGGAAACGCGGCTTTCACATGGCGTGCCTAGACCTTAGTCGAAAGACTTGTTCTTAGTAAAAAAACCACACATGGGCTATGGTGACAGGATTCTGCACCACCGAATGGCCGCTACCTTTCGCACGGCCCACAGGAGACCCCGGCATGCCTCATTCCGCCCTACCCGCTCGCCGCACCAAGATCGTCGCCACCCTCGGGCCCGCCAGTGACAGGCCCGGCGTGCTCGAACGGATGATTGCCGCCGGCGTCGATGTGGTACGCCTCAACTTCTCCCATGGCGCGCCCGACGACCACCGCCGCCGCCTGGCCGAAGTGCGCGAGATCGCCGCGCGGCTCGGCCGCAGCGTCGCGGCCCTGGGCGACCTGCAGGGCCCCAAGATCCGCATCGCCCGCTTCCGCGACGGTGCCGTGGACCTCGAGGAAGGTCAGGCCTTCGTGCTCGATGTCGCCCTGGACGGCGAGGCCGGCGACGCCGGCCGGGTCGGCTGCGACTACAAGGCTCTGGCCGACGATGTCGTGGCCGGGGATCGCCTGTTGCTCGACGATGGCCGCCTGGTACTCGACGTCGCGCACGTGGCCGGCAGCGAGATTCACACCACCGTGGTGCAGGGGGGCCGGCTCTCCAACAACAAGGGCATCAACAAGCAGGGCGGCGGGCTTTCCGCCCCGGCGCTGACCGACAAGGACAAGGCCGACCTGGAGACCGCCATCGACATCGGCGTCGACTACCTGGCGGTGTCCTTCCCGCGCAGCGCCGCCGACATGCACGAGGCCCGCGAGCGACTCGGTGAGGCCGGTGCCGAGATCGGCCTGGTGGCCAAGCTCGAGCGTGCCGAAGCGGTGGCCGATGACGCCACCCTGGACGGCATCATCGAGGCCAGCCAGGCGGTGATGGTGGCTCGCGGCGATCTCGGCGTGGAAATCGGCGACGAGGCGCTGATCGGCACCCAGAAGCGCATCATCAAGCATGCCCGCAGCCACAATCGGGCGGTGATCACCGCGACCCAGATGATGGAGTCGATGATCGAGTCGCCGCTGCCGACCCGCGCCGAGGTGTTCGACGTGGCCAATGCCGTGCTCGATGCCACCGATGCGGTGATGCTGTCCGCCGAGACCGCCGCCGGCGATTTCCCGGTGGAAACCATCGAGGCCATGGCACGGGTCTGTCTGGGCGCCGAGCGCGAGCGCATCGCCCAGGAATCCGGGCACCGCATCCACGAGGGCTTCTCGCGGATCGACGAGACCATCGCCCTGTCGGCGATGTACGCCGCCAACCACCTCGCCGGCGTGGCCGCCATCGCCTGCATGACGGCCACCGGCTATACGCCGCTGATCGCCTCGCGCATCCGCTCGGGGCTGCCGATCGTCGGCCTGGCCCACAACCCCGTCGCCCAGCGGCGCATGGCGTTGTATCGTGGGGTGATATCCCTGCCCTTCGACACCAGCGCGATGTCGGCCGGCGAGCTCAACGATCGCGCGATGGAGCGTCTGGTGGCCCAGGGCATCGCCGAGCCGGGTGACCATGTGATCCTGACCCGCGGGGATCACATGAACGCCCACGGCGGCACCGATACCCTGAAGATCCTGGCTGTGGAGACCCGCCATGCCTGACGCACGCCCGCAACGCAACGCCCGCCGCACCCTGCCGGCCCGCAAGCGCATTGCCTTGATCGCCCACGATGGAAAGAAGGCAGAGATGCTGGAGTGGGCCGGACGCTGGCGCGACACCCTGGCCGAGCATGAGCTGATCGGCACCGGCACCACGGCCAGTCGCATCGCGCGCCAGCTCGGGCTCGAGGTGGAACCATTGATGAGCGGCCCGCTGGGCGGCGACCAGCAGATCGGCGCGCGCATCGCCGAACAGGGACTCGACCTGCTGGTGTTCTTCTGGGACCCCTTCGCGCCTCAGCCCCATGACCCGGACGTCAAGGCCCTGCTGCGCCTGGCCGCCCTGTGGAACATCCCCGTGGCCTGCAATCCGGCCAGTGCGGACTTCCTGCTCAGTTCGCCCTGGCTCGCCCGGGACTACGAAATGAGCGTGCCCGATGCCGGCAGTTGGGTCTCGGCACGCACCCCCTGACATCACGACACCGGTGCACAACAGCAATCCCGACGACAAGCCACGACAACAACGCACGACAACCGAGAGGAACATTGGCATGTTTCAGCTCACCCGCAGCGTCACCTGGCAGGCGCTGAAGCAGCTCCAGGCGCAGACCGCCGAGGACCGCATCCGCGATTACTTCAGTGCCGATCCGCAACGCTTCGAACGCATGAGCCTGCGCGTCGGCGGACTCTTTCTCGACTACTCCAAGCACCACATCTCGGATGCGGTGCTCGACAAGCTGCTCGAACTGGCCGATCACTCCGCGCTGGTCCAGCGCCGTGCCCAGATGTTCTCCGGTGACATCATCAATGTCACCGAAAACCGGCCGGTACTGCATACCGCCCTGCGCAACCTCGGCGAAGGGCCGCTGATGGTCGACGGCAAGGATGTGATGCCGGAGATCCACCGCACCCGCGAACAGATCCGGCGTTTCTCCGAGGAAGTGCGCAGCGGCGAGTGGAAGGGCTACAGTGGCAAACGCATCCGCGACGTGGTCAACATCGGCATCGGCGGCTCGGACCTCGGTCCCAACATGGCCTGCCGGGCCCTGCTGAAACAGCGTCACCCCGAGCTCAGCTTCCACTTCGTGTCCAACGTCGATGGCACCCATATCCAGAAGGTGTTGTCACGCCTGGACCCGGCCACCACCCTGTTCATCGTCTCCACCAAGACCTTCTCCACCCAGGAAACCCTGCTCAACGCCAAGACGGCACGCCGCTGGTTTCTGGAGAATGCCGGCGAGGACGCCGACGTGGGCGCCCACTTCGTCGCCGCCTCGACCAATCGCAAGGCCGCCATGGAATTCGGCATCCGCGAGGAGAACGTCTTCGAGTTCTGGGCCTGGGTCGGCGGGCGTTACTCCATGTGGTCCTCGATCGGCCTGCCCATCGCGCTCTCCATCGGCTTCGACGGCTTCATGGAGATGCTCGAGGGGGCACACGAAATGGACCAGCACTTCCTCAATGCGCCCAACGACGCCAACATGCCGGTACTGATGGCGCTTATCGGCATCTGGTACATCAACTTCCAGGGTGCCGAAACACACGCCATCGTGCCCTACGACCAGGCACTGCATCAGCTTCCCGCCTTCCTTCAGCAGCTCGACATGGAATCCAACGGCAAGTCGGTGGATATCTTCGGTCACCCCGTCGACTACAAGACCGGCCCCATCGTCTGGGGACAGACCGGCTCCAACGGCCAGCATGCCTTCTTCCAGCTGCTCCACCAGGGTACCCGCTATGTGCCGATCGACTTCATCGCCTCGCTGAAACCGGAGCCTGGGGTCGAGGATCATCACTTCGCATTGCTGACCAACATGCTGGCGCAGGCCAACGCCTTCATGGAAGGCAGCCAGGAGGGCAGCCGGCTCGATCCCTACAGTTGCCCGGGCAACCGCCCCTCCAGCACCCTGCTGCTCGACGAGCTGACACCGAAGAACCTCGGCGCCCTGATCGCCCTGTACGAGCACAAGGTTTTCGTGCAAGGCGTGATCTGGAACATCAACTCCTTCGATCAGTGGGGCGTCCAGCTGGGCAAACGCATCGCCGGCGAGATCAGCGAGCGCATCGACGAGCAGAGCCAGGACTTCGACGGTTCCACCCAGGGGCTGCTGAAACTGGTGCGCGAACGCTTCACCGCTGGCCAGGCCGCGGAGGGCGACGCAGTGCCGGCTGACGCACAAGCGAAGAACTCTCCTCGGAACAAGAAGAAGGCGTGAAGACCGGCCGGCACGCCATTCAACGCGGCGTGCCGGCCCGTTGCCCAAGCCAGGCGGCCGCCAGCCACAAGGGCACACTGCCGACGCCATAGGCCAGCGCCAGCCAGGGATGGCCGGTGTTCAGGAGATGGAAGGTTTCCAGGCCGAACAGCGAAAAGGTGGTGAAGCCTCCACAGAAGCCGGCAACCAGGAAAGGCTGCCAGCGAGCCGCATGCCCGGTAATCCGATGGGACGCTCGGGCAGCAAAGGCGGCGATCAGCCAGGAGCCGAGCAGGTTGACGATCAGGGTGCCCCAGACGAAGGCACTGCCCCATAACATCCAGGCCCCCTGGGCAACCAGCAAGCGTAGAGAGGCTCCCAGGCCGCTGCCCAGCCCGACGGACAGATACCCACGCCAGCCCGTCATGCACCACCTCCCATGATCCACCAGCCCAGGCCTGCCACGGCGACACCCGGCACCAGGGTGGCCACGATGTTGGCCAGGGCCGCGCCATGTCGACGTCTCTGGAAGAGGGTCAGGGTCTGAAGGCTGAAGGATGAGACCGTGGTGAAGCCACCCAATATGCCGACCGCCAGGAACCCCCAGGCGGCCGCACTCCCTTCGGGCCACCCCACCAGAGCAGCCAGCCCCCCGATTCCCAGGGTGCCGCTCAGGTTGACGACCAGGGTGCCCCAGGGGAAAGCGCGCCCCCACCAGAGGGCCGTCAGTTCCGTGACAGCCAGGCGCGCCATGCCGCCCAAGGCGCCACCTAGCGCCACCATCAGCCACCCCATCGGGCCGAGTGTCATCGTGATATCCCCCAGAAATACGTCGCCATGTTATTAACCCGGCAAGCTTTTATGTCGGGTTAATCGCGGCACAGGGACGTGCCGCCGCCGGCCGCCAGGCCGGCGCGAGCCCGCGCCACACCAGAAGATCCACGCATCTGCGCCAGCGTGGTGCGGGCGACAATCAGATAGATCAGGACGATCTATTTGATTGCCAGGTTAATAGAGAAGCCGATGAACGGGAACAAAGCCGCCCCATACCATGCCTGCACGACGCCACAGTATTCTTGTCTTGTACCAGTTTCGTACCCTGCTTTAGGGTCATGTAGGAATACCCGTCCGTGGTAGCCTGATCGGCTTTTGTTTCCACCCTTCCTACGCCCTGACACGGAGGCCATAGCGTGAGCAAGACACGACTCCTACCCCTGGCCCTCGGCTGGCTGATGATCGCCCTGGTGGCGCTTGCCGGCCCGGCCCTGGCGCAGTCGGACCCGGGGGCCGACGCCCCGGCCAACGCCGCCCTGGCCGACATGCTCGAGAACCCCGAGACGCGTCAGCAGTTGATCGACCAGTTGCGCGGCATGGCCGATGCCAGTGTCACCCCCTCGGATGGCGAACAGATGGACGCCGGCACCGCCCCCTCGGTGCAAGAACCCTCTCTGCCTCGCCGACTGGCGGAACTCACCAGCCATGTTGCGGGTAACATCGGCCTCCAGGTCAGCCTGCTGTACGGCAGCCTGGCCAACCTCTTCACCGGAGGAGAAGACGGGGCCTCTATCGACATGAGTGTCGTGAGCAGCGCCGTCATCAACCTCGGCCTGGTCATCCTCGCCACCTTTGCGCTGTTCCTGCTCATCCGGCGGCTGGTCCGGCCGGTGTTTGCCCGGCTGAGCCTCTGGTCGCTCAACGGGCCGGCGCTTCAGCCGTTGCTCCGGCTGGTCATCTGCGTGGCGCTGGCCGCACTGGTCGACGTCCTGGTCGTGGCACTGGCCTATGTCGGCGGCAACCTCCTGGCGACTTTCGTGGTGGGGGAAAGCGGAGAACTAACCACGCGTGCCTCGTTGTTTCTCAACGCCTTCCTGGTGATCGAGCTGCTCAAGGCCGGCGTCCGCATGTTGTTCGCCTCGCGCTACGAGGGCCTGCGCCTGATGCCCGTGAGTGCCGAGGACGCCTCCTACTGGAATCGCTGGATCGCGCGGCTGATCGGACTGGCCGGCTATGGCTTGATGGTCGTGGTGCCACTGATCAATGCCTACCTCTCGCCGACCCTGGGCCACAGCGTCGGCACCCTGATCATGCTCGGCGCCTTCATCTATGCCGTCGTCGTGGTCCTGCGCAACCGCCAGCGCCTGCGCGACGCCTTGCATCGGCAGGCGGCCCGGGCCAGCCTGTCGGCCTCGCGCGTGGCACTGACCCTGCTGGGGCGCATCTGGCACCTGCTGGCCATCGCCTATTTCTTCATGGTACTGGTGCTGACCCTGACCCGCCCCGAGGACGCCCTGCCCTTCGTTCTGCTGGCGACCCTGCAGACACTGGCCGCGGTCATGGCGGGCCTCGGCCTGTCGAAGCTCCTGACCCAGACCATCGGCCGGCGCATTACGCTCAGAGACGAGCTGCGGCAGAAGCTGCCGCTGCTGGAAGCGCGCCTCAACGCCTATGTGCCCAAGGCACTCAGGGTCGTGCGCACCGTTCTGCTGGTCCTGGTAGTCATGGTATCGCTGCATGCCTGGCAGGTCTTCGACCTCGCCGCCTGGTACGCTTCCGAAGCAGGCCGCGGGCTGGTCGCACGGCTGTTCAGCATCGCCGTGATCCTGGTGGTGGCGATCACCATCTGGCTGGTCCTGGCCAGCCTGATCGAACACAAGCTCAACCCCGCCACCGGCAGCGGCGAGCCGACCTCGCGAGCCCAGACGCTGCTCTCGCTGTTCCGCAACGCCATTGCCATCGCCCTGATCACCGTGACCATCATGGTGGTGCTGGCCGAGATCGGCATCAATATCGGCCCGCTGATCGCCGGCGCCGGGGTGCTGGGCCTGGCCATCGGCTTCGGCGCGCAGAAGCTTGTCCAGGACATCATCACCGGTGTCTTCATCCAGGTGGAAAACGCCCTGAACGTCGGCGACGTCGTGACACTCGGCGGCATCACCGGGACGGCCGAGCGCCTGAGCATCCGCTCGGTAGGTATCCGCGACCTGAGTGGCACCTACCACATCGTGCCCTTCTCCAGCGTCGACACCGTCTCCAATTACATGCGCGAGTTCGCCTACCACGTCGGCGAATACGGCATCGCCTATCGCGAGAACATCGACGAGGCGATCCAGGCCCTGCACGCGGCCTTCGATGATCTGTCCGAGGACGAGGAACAGAAGGTCAACCTGCTCGAGCCGCTGGAGGTGGCCGGCGTGATCGCCCTGGCCGACAGCTCGGTGAACATCCGGGTACGCATCAAGACCACGCCGGGGACACAGTGGGCCGTGGGTCGCGCCTACAACCGCCTGGTCAAGTATCACTTCGACGATGCCGGCATCGAGATCCCGTTCCCGCATACCACCCTCTATTTCGGGGCGGACAAGGAAGGGGGCGCACCGCCTGCCAACCTGCGCATCATGCAGGAGGATTTCACCATCGACGGCAGCCCCGCCGGCCAGCCGAAGCATCCCGAGACACCGACACGCTCCACGCCACAGGTGTCCCAGGAGGTCCACAATCAGGACGACGATGGTGGCGTCGACAACCCGGGCGGCGGCAACTGAGCCGCCCGCCCCGCCGTCTTGCGGCGGGGCATTCACCAAATCCCATGAACATGAAAAGGGGCCGCCGACAGGTGGCCCCTTTTCATGGTGCGCTGATGCTCGCGACGTGCCGAGTGCCCCGAGACACCGTAACGCGACGGCGCCCCGTCAAGACGGCGTGCACGGTGATGCATGCCGACGCCGAAAACGACGACGGGGCGGCCCGAAGACCACCCCGCCGCGGGTCGATACCGTGTCGCCGGGAACCTCAGGACGCTTTCCGCGCGCTCCGTGACAAGGTGTCTTCCGGCTCGGTAGGTTGTGGTAGCGAGGGAAGCGACTTGTCGAGCAGCTCGACACTCTGCCGATAATAAAGCTGGCTCTTGTTGTGCTCGCCCAGGCTGGCATAGAGCCGCGCCAGTTCCGCGCAGACCACGCCGCTGGGACGCTGGCGATGGCTGGCCTCGAAATACTCCTGCGCCTTGCCCCAGTAGGCATTGCGCAACGACAGGCGCCCCAGCGTCAGCAGCAGGTCCGGATCATTGGGACGCTCCTGCAACCACTTTTCGGCCACCACCAGCTGACGCGCCGCGTCCACTTCGAGCAGCCCGTAACGCAATACCAGGCGGCTGTCCCAGTGGTCCTTGAGCGACTGCCGCAACAGACGTTCGGCGATGGCCTGCTGGTCGCCGCGCACCAGGGCCTCGGCATAGAGCACGATCAGGTCGACGTTGCCACGCAGGTGATCGGGCATATCGGCCCAGAGAGTGCGCACTCGCTCGATATCGCCGGTGTCTCGAGCCTCCTGGGCAATCAACTCGCGATAGGCCCGCTGTTCGAGCTGCTCGCGCTCTTCCCGGGAGATCAACTGCTGGGCACCCAGGCGGGGCATCAGACGACGCAGCCCCTCCCAGTCACTGACACTGAGGTAGGCCTGCTTGAGCTGCTTGAGGACCTGCGGGTGATTGGGCAGATGGCGGTCCAGGCGCGTCAGAATGGCCAGGGCCTCCTCGTACTGCTGGCGGTCCAGCATCAACTGGGCCTGCATCATGCCCACCGCCGTATCGGCCCCTTCAGTACTCAGGTGAGCCCGCTTGAGCAGGGTGTCCGCCTGCTCATAGCGCCCCTGGTAATGCGCCGCCAGGGCGGCGGACAGGTAATTGACCAGTGGGGTGCTGGAGTCGTCGGCGGCCTTGACCAGTGCCTTCTCGGCGCGCTTCCAGCGCCCCTCGGCCAGAGCCACCAGGCCGCGCACGGTTCGACGCATGGCACTCCGATTGCGCGACCGGCTGCTCCAGCCCTTGAAGCGGCTGACCGGCCGAGAAAGGCGCATGAGCAGCCGCAACGCGAAATGCAGCACCACGAAGGCGGCCAGCAACAGCACAAGGCCGAACCAGAAGGTGGTCTGGTAGGAGGTGTCACCGACCCGTACCAGCCAGTAGCCGGGCACCGACATCATCAACTGGCCGAGCAGCGCCCCGATCGCGAGGCCGACGACCACGATCAGAATCAGCTTTCTCATGCCTCGCCTCCCTGGCCGTCGCCACCCGATTCGAAGCGGTTCTCGATGAATGCCTGCAACGCCTGTTGCGAACCGCTGATATCCGGCAGTTCAGGGCGGATGTGGCGACCCTTGAGTTCCTCGAGCCGTGACAGGACACCCTGCACACCACTGTCGTCGGTATCGTAGTAGCCACGAATCAGCGTCAACGCCTTGTCGAGGCTGGCGTCATAAAGTTCCTGCTCTTCCTTGAGCAATGCGAGCTGCACCTGCTCCAGCACCAGGCGCACGCTCTGGCGCAGGTAGGACTCCTGCTCCGGCGAGATCAGGGCCTCCAGAGCCTCGTCATGCTTGCGTACCGTCACCAGGTCCTTGAGCTCGCCGCCGACCTTCGACAGCTGCTCCTGCCAGCCGCCGGAGGGTGCCTCCTCGATGGACGCATCGCCGGTAACTTCCTCGACATCCTGGGCCAATGGGCGACCGGCGATCTGCTCCTGAAGCGCGTTGAGTGACAGGTACAGGCCGGTACGGTCGATATCCGGCACCGAGCGAAGCGCGGCCAGTTCCGAGGCAATCTCGCGGCGCACCGGCATCAGTGCCGGGTTATCGGCTTCCTTGAGCCGGGCATCGGCGGTGCGCAGCAGGGCGGCAGAGCCCTCGACATCTCGCTCGAGCTGCAGCCGCTGGTTGGCCAGTCGAAGCAGATAGGCGGCTTCAGCGTGCAACCATTCCCGCTCGTCGGTCTGCTGTTGCCGGGACAGCTGCTGGAGCACCTTGTCGAGGTTGGCGTCGACATCGCCACGATACGCCTCGAACGCCTCGCGAAGCGAAGCGACGGCGGCTTCGCGCTCGCTCTGACCGCTCTGCAGCTGATCCGACAGGTCGTTCACTTGCGCCTGGGTCGCCGGCTGCTCGGGCACCTCGGCCAGCCGCTGTTGCTGGGCCTGCAGGCGCTGCCACCCCAGCCAGCCGAACACGCCGACGGCGATCGCCAGCAGGATCACCAGCACCAGAGCCACGGCCCCAGCCTTGCCTCCCTTGGCAGGCTTCTCGCCATTGTCATTGCCGCTGCCGCTGCCGCTGCCGCTGCCGCTGCCGCCGGATTGTCCGGACCCGGCATTCGTCTTGCTACCCGTCGATCCGCTCGCCCCCTTGCCGGCCGAACGCTTGCTGCCACCAGAACGGGAGGCGGTCGCGGCGGATGGCTTGCCGGCGTCCTTTTTCTCGGCGCTTTTCTCGGTACTCGTTCCACCGGCCTTCTCGGCATCCCCAGGTGACGTGGCGGCCGCTCCCTCGGTCCCGTCCGACTGCTTGGCAGTGGTGCCGGCACCGCTCACGGCGTCACTGGACGCGCTCCCGGCCTTGGCGTGGGCCGTGGCAGACGTCGCCGCCTCGTCACCGCCCTTGCCACGTCGACGCGAGCGACGCGACGATGAGCCACCGGTCTTGCCGTTCTCTTCCGGCTGGCGCTCCGTGGTCCCTGCATCGGCACCGCCCTGGGCTTCGCCGGAGGGCGCCTGCTGTTCATCCTGATCCTGTGATTGCTTGCTCATCTGTCGCTAGCCCTTTTCGAGATCGTCATGATCGACATCGGTCTCCTCCGGGTCCCGGGCCCGTGCCACGGCGGCCGCGAGTGCGGCGGGCGTGGCTCCCGATGCCACGACGGGAACACGAAACCCCAGTGTGCCGGCCAGTGTAGCCAACCTGTGACTGGATACGATTAACGGTTGGTCCAAGGCGGCATGCGAACACCATCTTGCCAGATGTTCGAGGATTTCTCCGCTACTCACCACCAACGCATGATAGTCGCCCGCTCGCAACCGGCACTGCAATGCCGGCGACGGCTCGAGCAGGCGTCGCCGATAGACCGCCAGATGCGTCAACCGTGCGCCACGCTCGGCCAGCGTCTCGGCCAGCAGTGTGCGACCGCCTTCACCGGCGACCAGCAAGGTGCGCTGCCCCTCCAGCCGTTGCAGCGTCCCCAGTGAGAGCAGCGTCTCGCTGGAGGGTTCCCCGGCCCGTGGGGGAGGCACATGAACACGCACCCCCAAGGCGTTGTACAGCGCCTCGGCGGTACTCGGTCCGACACCGTAATACTCGACGCCCACGGGCAACTGAGGCCAATAGAGGTCCAGCGCCTCGGCGAGGCATTCCGCGGCGAAGGGACTGGTCACCACCACCCGCTGGAACTGGTCGAAATCCAGCCAGGCACTGCGCATCGCCCGACTCTCGGGCAGCGCCTCCAGCGCCATCACTTCACCGTACTCGACGGCGAAGCCCGCCGCCCCGATGGCCTCGGCCAACGGGGCGGCACGCGCCCCCGGACGGCAGATCACGACCGGCATGCTCACCATCAACCGGCGCCGTAGACCTCGGCGAGAATGTCACCGGCGCCCTGATCCAGCAACTCCTCCGCCACCCGGATGCCCAGGGCCTCCGGTTCGTGGATGGAACCGCGCCCCTCGGCGCGCAGCACCTGGGTCCCCTCTGGGTTGCCGACCAGGGCACGCAACCAGAGCGTCTGGCCATCGCCCTCGAACACCGCATGGCCGGCGATCGGCACCTGGCAGCCTCCCTCGAGGCGGGTATTCATGGCCCGCTCGGCACGCACCCGGGTCGCGGTATCCGGGTCATCCAGCGGCGCCAGCAAGCCGATCAACTCCGCATCGTGCATGCGACACTCGATACCCAGTGCCCCCTGTCCGCAAGCCGGCAGGCAGACCTCCGGCGGCAATTCCTGGGTAATCCGCGCCTCGAGTCCCAGGCGCTTGAGGCCGGAGGTGGCCAGCAGGATGGCATCGAACTCGCCATCGTCGAGCTTGCCGAGCCGCGTCTGGACGTTGCCACGCAGGCTCAGCACCTCCAGGTCGGGGCGCCGTTCACGCATCTGCAGGCCACGCCTGAGACTCGAAGTACCGATTCGTGCGCCCTCGGGCAGCTCGTCGAGCGAGGCGTAATGATGGGAAATGAAGGCGTCGGTAGGCTCGGCTCCCGCCAGGATCACCGACAGACCGAGGCTCTCGGGAAACTGCATGGGCACATCCTTCATGGAATGCACGGCGATATCGGCCCGGCCGTCGAGCATCGCCTCCTCGAGCTCCTTGACGAACAGCCCCTTGCCGCCCACTTTGGCCAGCGGCGTGTCGAGGATCTGGTCCCCGCGAGTGGACAGGGCCACCAGCTCCACCTTCAGCGCTGGGTGGACCTCCATCAAACGGTCGCGGACATGTTCGGCCTGCCACATGGCCAACTGACTCTTGCGAGTGGCGATACGCAGCGTCTGCATGGCTTGCACCTGGTTCCCCCGTACCGGTTCGCGCATCGCGGCGGTGCCGCGACCGGGCCCGGTGGTGATGACATGATTTTCCATCATCATAAAGTACCGGAGGGAACAGGAAAAATCGCCGCCTCCGGGCAATGTCGGCGATAGCCGCCCCTCGCCTGCCCTTCGGACTCTGGTACACTTCCGGCATGTCAACCAGCGCGGCCGGAGGCATCGCCGGCGCCGTCACCCACCGAACAGTCAGCAGGATGTCAGCCGATGAGCTCAAGCCCGACGAGCAACAGTACCAACCAGTCCTGGGGCGGTCGCTTCAGCGAGCCCACCGACGCCTTCGTCGCCCGCTTCACCGCCTCGGTCGACTTCGACCGTCGCCTGGCCCTGCACGACATCCAGGGCTCGCGAGCCCATGCCACCATGCTCGCCCGGGTGGGCGTGCTCACCGAGGATGAGCGCGACGCCATCCTCGGCGGCCTCGACGAGGTCGCCGGCGAGATCGAGGCCGACAGCTTCGCCTGGTCGGTGGGCCTCGAGGACGTGCACATGAACATCGAGGCGCGCCTGACCGAGAAGATCGGCATCATCGGCAAGAAACTGCATACCGGCCGGTCGCGCAACGACCAGGTGGCCACCGACATTCGCCTGTTCCTGCGCGACGAGATCGACACCGTAGCCGCCGAGCTGGCCCGGCTGCGCGAGGGGCTGATCGAGCTCGCGGATCGCGAAGCCGATACCATCATGCCCGGCTTCACCCACCTGCAAACCGCCCAGCCGGTGACCTTCGGTCATCATCTGCTGGCCTGGCAAGAGATGCTGGCTCGCGATCACGAGCGACTGCTCGACTGCCGCAGGCGGGTCAACGTGCTGCCGCTGGGCGCCGCCGCCCTGGCCGGCACCACCTACCCCATCGACCGCCATGTCACCGCCGAGCTGCTGGGCTTCGAGCGCCCTGCCGAGAACAGCCTCGACGCCGTGAGCGATCGTGATTTCGCCATCGAGTTCACCAGTTTCGCCAGCGTGCTGCTGATGCATCTTTCACGCATGAGCGAGGAGCTGGTGCTGTGGACCAGCGCTCAGTTCGACTTCATCGACCTGCCCGACCGTTTCTGCACCGGCTCGTCGATCATGCCGCAGAAGAAGAACCCGGATGTGCCGGAGCTCGTGCGCGGCAAGTCCGGCCGGGTCTATGGCCACCTGATGAGCCTGCTGACGCTGATGAAGTCGCAACCGCTGGCCTACAACAAGGACAATCAGGAGGACAAGGAGCCGCTGTTCGATACCGTCACTACCGTGCAGGACTGCCTCAAGGCCTTCGCCGACATGGTGCCGGCCATCGAGGCCAAGTCGGACAACATGTTCGAGGCAGCCCGCCAGGGCTTCTCCACCGCTACCGACCTGGCGGACTACCTGGTACGCAAGGGTGTGGCCTTCCGCGATGCCCACGAGATCGTCGGTCAGTCCGTGGCCCATGGCCTGCGCGAGGGCAAGGACCTCTCGGAGATGCGCCTCGAGGAGCTGCAGGGCTTCTCCGCCACGATCGGCGAAGACGTCTTCGAGGTGCTGACGCTGGAAGGCTCGGTGGCCGCCCGCAACCACATCGGCGGCACCGCCCCGGATCAGGTACGCGCTGCTGCCCAGCGGGCCCGCGAAGCCCTCGCGGCGCCGGGGAGCCGTGACTGATGCGCCGACTCGTGCCCATTCTCCTGTTTCTGGTCGTCGCACTGGCCGGCTGCGGTCAGAAGGGGCCGCTCTACCAGCCCGACAACGAGGCCGCCGCGGAGCGCTACGGCCCTCGTGACGAGGCCACGACCGAACGCAACGACGCTACCACGCCCGAGCGGGCCGCCGACGAAGAAGGCGACTAGACATGGATCATTTCGACTACCGGGACGGCGTCCTGCACGGCGAAGATGTCGACCTCACGCACATCGCCGAGGCATTCGGCACGCCCTGCTACGTCTATTCCAAGGCCACCCTGGCCCGCCACTTCCGCGCCTATACCGAGGCCCTGGGCGGCCATCCCCACTTGATCTGCTATGCCGTCAAGGCCAACGCCAATCTGGCGGTTCTGGGCCTGCTGGCGCGTCTCGGCGCCGGCTTCGATATCGTCTCGGTAGGTGAGCTGGAGCGCGTGCTGACCGCCGGTGGCGACCCCGCCAGGATCGTCTTCTCCGGCGTCGCCAAGCAGGAAAACGAGATGGCCCGGGCACTGGAAGTCGGCATCAAGTGCTTCAACGTCGAATCGCGGGCCGAGCTGGAACGCCTCGATGCCGTGGCCCGGGGGCTCGGCAAGGTGGCGCCGGTGTCGCTGCGCGTCAATCCGGATGTCGACGCCGGCACGCACCCCTATATTTCCACCGGCCTGAAGGACAACAAGTTCGGTATCCCGGTGGACGAGGCCTTCGAGGTCTATCGCCTGGCCGCCACTCTGGACAACGTGCGCGTGGCCGGCCTGGACTGCCACATCGGCTCCCAGCTCACCGAACTCTCGCCCTTCCTCGATGCTCTGGATCGCCTGCTGACCCTGCTCGAGCGCCTGCGCGATGCCGGTATCGAGGTCGAGCATCTCGACCTGGGCGGGGGGCTGGGCGTGCCCTATCAGGACGAGAATCCCCCCCAGCCCTTCGATTACGCCACCTCGCTGCTCGAACGGCTGTCGCACTGGCCGGGCAGCGAGCGGTTGACGCTGTTGTTCGAGCCCGGACGCTCCATCGCCGCCAACGCCGGTGTCCTGCTGACCCGGGTGGAGTTCCTCAAGCCCGGCGAAACCCGGAACTTCGCCATCGTCGACGCCGCCATGAATGACCTGATTCGCCCGGCGCTCTATCAGGCCTGGCAGGCGATCCTGCCGGTGGATACCCGCCCGGCGAGAGAGGCCGACACCTACGATGTGGTTGGCCCGGTCTGCGAGACCGGCGATTTCCTCGGCAAGGAACGCCGTCTTGCCATCGCCGCCGGCGATTTGCTGGCGGTGCGCTCCGCCGGCGCCTACGGTTTCGTCATGGCCTCGAACTACAACAGCCGCCCGCGTCCTCCCGAAGTGATGGTGGACGGGGACCGCGTTCATCTGGTGCGCCGCCGCGAGCGCCTCGAGGATCTCTGGGCCGGTGAAGCGACGCTGCCGGATGACGCAACCACCGGGGGAGACTCGCCCTGATGCTGCTGCAGTTCACCAAGATGCACGGCCTGGGCAACGACTTCATGGTCGTCGACCTGGTCACCCAGCGGGCCAGGTTGCGCGACGAGCAGATCCGCCGCCTGGCCGACCGCCGCTTCGGCATCGGTTTCGACCAGTTGCTGGTGGTCGAGCCGCCCCGCGATCCGGACATGGACTTCCGCTACCGGATCTACAACGCTGATGGTAGCGAAGTGGAAAACTGCGGCAACGGCGCCCGCTGCTTCGCACGCTTCGTGCTCGATCAGCGCCTGACCCACAAGCGAGAAATTCGCGTCGAGACCGCCGGTGGCCCGCTGACCCTGATCGTCGGCGATGACGACCGGGTCAGCGTGGACATGGGGCGGCCACGCTTCGCGCCGCAGGACCTTCCCTTCGAGGCCGATGGCGAGCGCCCCTTGCACGACCTGGAGGTGGACGGACAACGCCTTTCGATCGGTGTGGCGTCGCTGGGCAACCCTCACGCGGTGCTGCGCGTGGATGACGTGGCGGCCGCTCCGATCGCGACCCTGGGCCCGGCCATCGAAGGCCATCCGCGCTTCCCCCGGCGTGTCAACGCTGGCTTCATGCAGGTCGTGTCCTCCCATGAGATACGCCTGAGAGTCTACGAACGGGGCAGCGGCGAGACCCTGGCCTGCGGAACCGGCGCCTGCGCCGCCGTGGCCTGCGGCATTCGCCAGGGGCTGCTCGAGAGCCCGGTTACCGTGCAGCTGCCCGGTGGCCGACTGAGAATCGACTGGCCCGATGCCGAGGCCAACCTGATCATGACAGGTCCCGCCGAGCGCGTCTTCGAGGGACGCGTGGCCATCAACTGATGTCCAGGCCCGACAGCCACACAAGGAGAACCCGCCATGACCCGAGCCGCTCCCGAGCCACGCAAGACCCTGGACCCGGATGTCGTGGCCCAATGGCTGGCCCGGCATCCCGATTTCTTCGTCGGCCGTGAAGGCCTGTTGCAGCAGCTTCGCGTCCCCCACCCCGAGGCTCGGGGGGCAACGTCCCTGCTCGAGCGACTGGTCGCCGACCTGCGCAGCCGCGCCGAGCATGCCGAGGGCCGCCTCGAGCAACTGCTGGACTCCGCCCGTCATAACGAAGCCCAGTACCGCCGCACGCGAGAACTGATCCTGGCACTGCTGGAAGCCGAAGATGGCGATGCGCTGGGGCAGGCCCTGGCCACCCAACTGAGCGAGCACTTCCAGACACCGGCGGTAGCCCTCTGGTGTGCGTCCAGCCTCACCGACCGTGAGCCACGGCCACCTCAACCGCCACGCCATATCCTCGATGATCATACGGCACAGCGCCTGTCCGCCCTGCTCGATGGCCGCACCAGCCGCTGCACCCGGCTAACGCGCTCCGACTGGCAACGCCTGCTGCCCCACGCCACGGCCCCCGACAAGAGCGGCTCCTGTGCCCTGACACGACTCGCCGTGGGCGAGCCCGTTGGCTACCTGGTGCTGGCCAGCCCCGCGACGGATCATTTCCGCGCCAGCATGGACACTCTGTTCACCGAGTATGTCGGGGACGTGGTGGCTCGTCTGCTGGTGCGGTTGGCGCCATCGGACCATGGCTAGGCTCCTCGACGCCACGACATCGCTCGGCCGAGAAGCCAACGTCTTTCTCGAGGCACTCGCTCGTACTGCCAGCCCGGGCACGGTGGACGCCTACCGCCGCGACCTGTCGGCGTTGCTCGAATTTCTCGAACGTCATGACGTCGGCGACCCCGCCGCCCTGGACGCCGCACTGCTGCGCCGCTTCCTCGGTGGCGAACGCAGCCGAGGCCTGGCCCCGCGCAGCCTGGCCCGGCGCCGCGCGGCCCTGTCGCGCTTCGCCGAGCACTTGATGGCCCAGGGGCACCTGGACCACAACCCGGCGGCGCTGGTCCGCACACCGCGCGTGCCACGCGACCTGCCCCGCCCCGTGGATGTGGATGCCCTGGCACACTTCCTCGATACCCCCCATGATGGCTCGCCTCTGGCCTGCCGCGACCAGGCCATGCTGGAGCTCTTCTATTCCAGCGGCCTGCGTCTGGCCGAACTGGCCGCCCTCGACCTCGACGACCTTCATGCCCAGCGGGTTCGCGTTCTCGGCAAGGGCCGCAAGCCTCGCCAAGTGCCGGTAGGCCGCCGCGCCGATCAGGCCCTCACGGCCTGGCTATCGCTGCGTGGGGCCCTGGCCGCCGACGGCGAGCCGGCCCTGTTCGTCGGCATCCGGGGGTACCGTCTCGGCCATCGGGCGATCCAGCAACGCCTGAGGCAACTGGCCCTCTCCCGCGGGCTTGCGGAACATCTTCATCCACACCGGTTACGCCATTCCTTCGCCAGCCACTTGCTAGAGTCCAGTCAGGATTTACGCGCGGTGCAGGAATTGCTCGGCCATGCCAACCTCTCCACCACCCAGGTCTATACGCGACTCGACTGGCAACACCTGGCGGCCGGCTACGACGCCGCCCACCCTCGTGCCCGCCGTCGACGCGACTCCGACGACACATGACGCGACATCTCGATACCCGGCTCCGTGCCCTGACCTTCGACCTCGACGATACGCTCTGGGACAACCAGGGCGTGATGGCCCGCACCGAGGAAGCCCACTACGCCTGGCTCGACGGACAGCTGGCCGACTGGCTGGCCCACCATGACGGTGGGCGTCGGCGATTCTCGGCGGCCATGCCCATCGAACGCTATCAGGCTCACCGCCAGCACCTGGCCAAGGCGCATCCACTGCGCCGCGGCGACTTCACCTGGATACGCGAACGCGCCCTGATCGACTTGCTGGAAGCATTCGGCCTGTCGCGCGCATCGGCCTGGCTCTGGGCCTCGCTCACCATGGCGCGCTTCCATGCCCTGCGCCTGGAGGTCTCGCCCTATCCCGAGGCGGAACCGCTGCTCGAAACCCTCGCGCAGCGGTTCCGCCTGGGCGCCATCACCAACGGCAACCTGGCGTTTCAACGACTGCCACTGTCGCGCCATTTCGAGGTGACCATCGCCGCCGGCGAGATGCCGGCCCCCAAGCCCGATGCCCGGCCCTTCCTGGCGACGCTGAGCCGCCTGGGCGCAACCCCGGCTCAAGCCCTTCACGTGGGCGACTCCTGGAAGGAAGACGTGTTGCCGGCGATCCGGCTGGGCATGCGCGCGGCCTGGATCGCCCCGCACGCCCCGGCCGACACCCCCATGCCCGCGGGCGTGCATCGGCTCTCGCATATCCGCGAGCTGCCCGAGCTGATCGCCAGGCTGGAGGAACATGGATAGGGCTCGGCGAGGAGCGCCGGAGCGGGGCGCTGGGGCAGGCCAAAGCGAGGGTCCGATTCCAGGGATGGAATCGGTAGCGTACAGGGAGGTATTCACAGCGCCCTCGCGACGGCCTGCCGCCAGGTAAGCTCCGCGACCTGGCACAGAGCAAGCGCTCTTGGGCACTAGTCGTCGACGATATCGGCCTGGCAGTAAATGAGCATTCTAAGGCGGCGGTTAACGCCGCCTGGCCGAGCGCAGCCCGTTTTTACCGGGGTTCGGCCAACAGCCAGTCGTCGAGGCGCCGATGCACCTCCTCGATGCCTTGCTTCTTGAGCGCCGAGAACAACTGGATGGACACCAGATCCTCCCACTCGCGCAGCTGGGAACGCACCTGCTGCAGGGCGTTCTTGGCGGCGCCGCTTTTCAGCTTGTCGGCCTTGGTCAGCAGGATGTGCACGGGCATGTCCTGCTCGTCGGCCCAGCCGAGCATGGTCTGGTCGAATTCGGTGAGCGGATGACGCACGTCCATCAGCAGCACCAGACCACGCAACGAAGCGCGACGTTGCAGGTAATCGGCCAGGTGGCGTTGCCACTCCAGCTTGACGGAATCGGGTACCTTGGCATACCCATAACCAGGCAGGTCGACCAGACGGAGCTCGACGTCGTCCCCCAGCGTGAAGAAGTTGATCAACTGGGTTCGGCCGGGTGTCTTGGAGGTTCTTGCCAAGGCCTTCTGACGCGTCAGAACGTTGATGGCACTAGACTTTCCGGCGTTGGAGCGACCGGCGAAGGCCACCTCGGCTCCCGTATCCGCCGGGCATTTCGCCAGGGTCGGCGCACTGGTGAGGAAACGGGCAGCCTGGTAATTGAGTCGCGACATGGCAGATCCTGATGTTGGTCGTGGGAAAGCGTGAAACGGTGTCGTTTCCGCGTTCCGGGGGCTCCGTTATACTGCAGCATCATGTGTCTGCGACCCGGGCGTCGGAAGTATATCACCGGGTCCGCGCCGCCGACGACCGGCGAGACAAGTGTCGAACCATAACAATCCGGACGCTCCGACGCCGGAACAAGACAACGACATGAGTGGAACAGCGATGAGACAGCTACTGGCAAGCCTGGTCATGTTGATGGCCGCATGGAACGCCGTCGCGGCAGACACCGTCATGGAAGCGGACGTCGCCGCCGGCCGCGAAAAGGCCACGCCCTGCGCCGCCTGCCACGGCCAGACCGGCGTCAGTCCCTCCGGCCTGTTTCCCAACCTCGCCGGCCAGAAAGCCTCCTACCTGGTCAAACAGCTCGAGGAGATCCGCGACGGCACCCGCGAGGTGCCACAGATGACCGGCCAACTGGACGGCTTCACCGATCAGGATATTCGCAATGTGGCGGCCTTCTACGCCGAGCAGACACCGGCCCTGGGGCAGGCCGACCCGGATGAGGCCCTAGTGGCCCACGGCCGCGAGCTCTATCGCGCCGGCGACCTGGAGCGCGGACTACCCGCCTGCAGTGCCTGCCACACTCCCACCGGAGCCGGCATCGGCAGCGCCGCCTATCCGGCGTTATCGGGCCAGAAGACCGACTATACCATCGCCGCCCTGAAGGCCTTCGCCGAGGGGAGTCGCGACAACGACCCCAACGGTATCATGCGTGACATCGCCGCCAAGTTGAGCGAACGTGACATGAATGCCCTGGCGAATTATGTGCTCGGCCTGCATTGAGTCCGGCATCGCGCCGCACAGGTTCGACTCGAATGCGGCTCATGGGGAACCCCCGCACCGCGTCGCACTCCAACCCGGCGATGCCATCCTGATGGCTCACTCTGGAACCTGAATCACGCAAGGAGAGATTCGCATCATGCTCAAGTCCCTGATGGTCGCGTTGGCGGGCCTCGGTCTGTCCACCATCGCCACTGCCGCCCCCCTCGTGGAAGGCCAGCATTACAGTACCCTCGACGAGCCGGTGAAGACCCATGTCGAGGACGGCAAGATCGAGGTCACAGAAGCGTTCTGGTACGGCTGCCCGCACTGCTATGCACTGGAAGACACGCTCAATGCCTGGGCCGATGGATTGCCCGACGACGTCGTCTTCGAACGCATGCCGGCCACCATGGGTGGCGCCTGGAACAAGCACGCTGCCGCTTTCTATGCCGCCAGGGAACTGGGTATCCAGCAGGACTTGCATGCCGACTTCTTCGATGCCATTCACGAGCAGGATCGCCAGCTGACCGAGCCCGAGGCCATCGCGGCCTTCTTCAGCGATTACGGCGTCAGCGAGGATGAGGCCCTGGAAGCGCTGAGCTCCTTTGGCGTGAAGAGCCAGGTCAACAAGGCCCACGCGCGCATGCGCAACATGCAACTGATGGGCGTACCGGCATTGGTGATCGACGGCCGCTACGTGGTAACCCCGAGCAGCGCCGGCAGCCTCGACAACATGCCTCGGATCGCCGGTGATCTGGTCGACAAGGTGCGCGAGGAGCGAGCGGAATAACGATGGGATCGTCCTGGGCCGAGGCGCGATGGCCGACCCTCGAGGGTGGCCATCTCAAGCTGCTGACCTTCAACCTGCAGGTAGGCATCCAGACCTCGGCTTACCATCATTATCTCACACGTGGCTGGCAGCACCTGCTGCCTCACCCTCGGCGCCTCAAGCGGCTCGACATGATCGGCGAGGTGCTGAGCCGCTTCGATATCGTCGGCCTCCAGGAGGTCGACGGCGGCAGTTTTCGCTCGGGTCGCGTCAATCAAGTCGAGTATCTGGCGGGGCGTGCCGGCTTCCCTCATCACTTCCAGCAACTCAACCGCAACCTGGGGCAGCTCGCCCAGCACAGCAATGGCCTGCTGTCGAGGCTGTCGCCCCGGCAGGTCGAAGAGCACAGCCTGCCCGGCCCGATGCCCGGACGAGGCGCCATCCATGCCCGTTTCGGCGACGGCCCGGACGCCCTGCACCTGTTCGTCGCGCACCTGGCATTGAGCCACCGTGCCCGGGTGCGCCAGCTCGACTATCTCAGCGAATTGATCCAGCCGCTGCGTCATGTGGTGGTGATGGGGGACCTCAACTGCACGCCCGACCAGCTGCATGCGCATACGCGTTTCCGCGACTCGCTGCCACTGCATCCAGTGCGGCCGCCGCTCAGCTATCCATCCTGGCAGCCACGTCGTGCCCTGGATCATATCCTGCTGTCCGATTCCCTGGAGGCCGACCGTGTCGAGGTCCTGGAACACCTGTTCTCCGACCACCTGCCCGTGGCGATCGATGTCCGAGTCCCGGATGCCTGCCGCGATACGTTATTGAACCGCGACACACCGGCCTCCGAAAGGTCTCGTTCCACCGGCTCCGACACCAGGTCCTCGACAGAAGAGAAGGTCGACGACGCCCCCTGATGGCCTCGGATCCCATCATTCTACTACCAATGTTGATCATACTCGCCTGACAGGGTCTCGCCCTTTCCCGTATAGTCTGCGTTGACTGCGTCGGCGCATCGCGCCGGTTCGACGCCAACGGCTGCCCAGCGAGAACCTCATGCCTCAAACCCGCGAGTTGCCGCGCCTCCTCGCCCGGCTCGACCACCTTTCCGAATGGCTTGGCAGGAGCCTGTCCTGGCTGATCCTGGCCATGATGCTGATCCAGTTCCTGATCGTGGTGCTGCGCTATGTCTTCAGCATCAACAGCATTCCCATGCAGGAATCGGTCATGTACCTGCACGCCACGGTCTTCATGCTCGCCGCTTCCTACACCCTGCGCCATGACGGCCATGTGCGGGTCGATATCTTCTACCGGGGCATGTCGGCTCGTCGCAAGGCACTGGTCGACCTGCTCGGCACCCTGTTGCTGCTTCTCCCGGTGATGGTCTTCGCGATCCTCGTCAGCCTCGGCTATGTCGGCAAGTCCTGGGCGATTCTCGAGGGCTCGCCCGACTCCGGCGGCATTCCCGGTGTCTTCCTGCTCAAGACACTGATCCCGCTGTTCGCCGTCTTGATGATTCTGCAAGGCCTGGTGGAGGCCGGTCGCAATGTCCTGGTCCTGACCGGGCGAATCCCCCCCGATGAAGATGCACCCGACCAGCACGAGGAGCACCTGTGATGATGGAACTCATGCCGCTGGTGCTGTTCGCGGTCATCTGTATCGTGTTGATGTTTGGCTACCCGGTCGCCCTGTCCTTGGCCGGTACGGCCCTGGCCTTCGCCGGCATGGGCCTCGGACTCGAGACGCTGGGGATCGACGCCAATTTCGACGGTGGCTACCTGGCCGCCTTCCCCAACCGCCTCTACGGCATCATGACCAACCAGACGCTGCTGGCGGTGCCGCTTTTCGTGCTGATGGGCGTGTTGCTGGAGAAGTCCCGGGTCGCCGAGACCCTGCTCGATGCCATGGCACTGCTATTCGGCTCGTTGCGCGGCGGGCTCGGTATCTCGGTCACCCTGGTCGGCATGCTGCTGGCCGCCTCCACCGGCATCGTCGGCGCCACCGTGGTGACCATGGGGCTGATGTCGTTGCCGACCATGCTCAAGCGTCACTACAGTCCTTCGCTGGCCACCGGCACCATCTGCGCCACCGGCACCCTGGGGCAGATCATTCCGCCCTCCATTGCCCTGGTGCTGCTCGGCGATGTGCTGTCCTCGGCCTATCAACAGGCCCAGCTTTCCATGGGCATCTTCAGCCCCAAGACGGTATCGGTGGGCGACCTGTTCATGGGCGCCCTGGTGCCGGGCCTGATACTGGTCGTGCTGTATATCATCTATGTGGCCGTCATCGCCTGGCTCAAGCCAAGCGCCGCACCGGCCGCCGACCGCCAGGAGTTGATGGCAGAGCTTGGCCACCAGAGTGGCCTGGGGTGGCTGTTACTGAAGGGGCTGGTGCCGCCCATCGTGCTGATCGTGGTGGTTCTCGGCTCGATCCTCGGCGGCTTCGCCACACCCACCGAGGCCTCGGCGGTCGGGGCCTTCGGCGCTCTGATGCTGGCCCTGGCCTACCGCCGCCTGGATCTGGCGACCCTCAGGGAGGCTCTCCGTTCCACGGCCAACGTCACCACCATGGTCTTCTTGATCCTGATCGGCGCGGCACTGTTCTCGCTGGTCTTCCGCGCCTACGGCGGGGAAGAGCTGGTGACGCATCTGTTCGAGAACATGCCCGGCGGCGTGGTCGGCGCGACGCTGGTCGTCATGCTGGTGATCTTCCTGCTCGGCTTCATCCTCGACTTCATCGAGATCACCTTCGTGGTGGTACCGATCGTCGGCCCGATCCTGCTGGCCATGGGCCTGGATCCGATCTGGCTGGGCATCATGATCGCCATCAACCTGCAGACATCGTTCCTCACGCCGCCCTTCGGCTTCGCGCTCTTCTACCTGCGCGGCGTGGCACCAGATTCGGTGGCGACCTCGTCCATCTACCGAGGGGTGATTCCCTTCATCCTGATCCAGCTGGGCATGCTGCTGGCCCTGGCGTTCTTCCCGGAGCTGGCCACCTGGCTGCCCGATCAGTTCTGAGCCAAGGCAGAGCGTGGACAAGGGACAGTCGGTCCAACGGTCGAGGCCGGCTATAGTGACCCGGACACGTTTCATCGATGGCAGGTGTCCTTCACCTGCCTGATCCAGGCCCAATCGGGCCTCTCCGCACGGCAAACAACACCAACAAGGGGAGCATTCGCATGCAACCGAAAGCACTCGTCATGGCCATGGCCGGCATCGGCCTGACCCTCGCCGCCGGTACTACCCAGGCTCAGGAGACCTTCGAGTGGAAGCTGGTGACCTCCTGGCCGAAGAACTTTCCCGGTGTCGGGCAGGGTCCCGAGCGCCTCGCCAAGCTGGTCGAGGAAATGTCCGACGGCCGGCTGCAGATCGAGGTCTTCGGCGCCGGCCAGCTGGTGCCCGGCTTCGAAGTCTTCGATGCCGTCTCCGAGGGTACCGCCGAAATCGGCCACTCCGCCTCCTACTACTGGAAGGGCAAGGCGCCGGCGGCACAGTTCTTCGCCGCCGTGCCCTTCGGCATGAACGCTCAGGAAATGAATGCCTGGCTGCACTACGGCGGTGGTCTGGAACTCTGGAACGAGCTCTACGCCGACTTCGGCCTTGACGTCATGGCCGCCGGCGCCTCCGGCGTGCAGATGGGCGGCTGGTACAACGAGGAGATCAACTCCGTCGACGACCTGGACGGCCTGAAGATGCGCATGCCGGGCCTCGGTGGCGAGGTCATGAGTCGCATGGGCGTGGCCATCGTCAACATGCCGGGGGGCGAGATCTTCACCTCGCTGCAGTCCGGCGCCATCGACGCCACCGAGTGGATCGGTCCCTACAATGACCTGGCCTTCGGCTTGCACCAGGCCGCCGACTATTACTACTACCCGGGCTGGCACGAGCCGACGGTCATGTTCGAGGCCATTGTCAACGAAGAGGCCATGGCATCGCTGCCGGCGGACCTGCAGGCCATCCTGCGCACCGCGGTGCGCGACGTGAACCAGGACGTGCTGGACGAGTACACCGCGCGCAACAACGATGCCCTGCAGACGCTGATCGACGAACACGACGTCGAACTGCGGCGCCTGCCTGACGATGTACTTGCCGAAGCGAAGAAGATCTCTGCCGATGTGGTCGCCGAACTGGCCGAGTCCAGCGACATGGCAAGCAAGATCTACGACTCCTACAGCGCCTTCCAGGACAAGGTGGTGAATTATCACGCCATCTCCGAGCAGGCCTATTACAACGCCCGCAACCCCGACGGCGATACCACCCAGTAACCGACGGCCGTCATGCCTCCACGGGCCACCTTCGGGTGGCCCGTCGCGTTGCCGACATGGCCGTCACCCGACCACGTGCAGTATGCTGAATGCCACTTTCGGCGACTCCCGACAGCACGGACGACACGACCATGCCAGCCTCGAAGACCATCCCCCATACCCTGACCATTGCCGGCTCAGACCCGTCCGGCGGTGCCGGCCTGCAGGGCGATATCAAGACCCTTTCCGCCCTGGGCACCTATGCCACCAACGTCATCACCGCGGTGATTGCCCAGAACACCCAGGGGGTGGAACAGGTGCATCCGGTATCCCCCGCGGCAATCGGCGAACAGCTCGAGAACCTGCTCGACGACGTGCGTATCGACGCTGTGAAGATCGGCATGGTAGCCAGTCGCGAGGTGGCCGAGACGATCGGTGCCGCCCTGAGCCGCCATCGCCCGCGCTGGATCGTGCTCGACCCGGTGATGGTCGCCAAGAGCGGCGATACTCTGGTGGATAACGCCGGCATCGCCGCGGTGCGTGACATCCTGGTCCCGCTGGCCGACGTGATCACCCCCAACCTGCCGGAAGCCGCCGTGCTGCTCGACACCCGAGCGCCCCGCAGCCCCGATGCCATGGAGGCTATGCTCCCCGGCCTGCAGGCGCTTTCGGCCCCCTATGTGCTGCTCAAGGGCGGCCACCTGCCGGGCGAGGCATGCCCCGACCTGCTGGCCACCCCCTCCGACAGCGCCTGGTTGCCGGCCCCGCGCATCGATACCGACAACCTGCACGGCACCGGTTGCGCGCTCTCTTCCGCTATCACCGCGCACCTTGCTCACCTGCCACCGGATGCCGGCCATACCGAGATCGTCACCGCCATCGGCGAGGCCAAGCAGTGGCTCCACCGTGCCCTGGATGCCAGCCAGCGGCTCGCCGTGGGGCATGGCCGAGGCCCGGTACACCACTTTCACGCCTGGTGGTGACGCCCATCACTTGCGCGGGGCGCCGGGGCCACCCATCCTGAAGGTCTCTCCCGGCATCAAGAGGGCTGTGCCATGACCCGCACCCTGCTGTTCGCCTGCGACCTCTCCGCCGAGAACCGTGCCGCCTTCGCCCGAGCCATTCGACTGGCCGCCGAGAGTGGCGCGCGCCTCGACATCGTCCACGTGCTCGACCCCTATCTGCCGAGGCGGGTACTGCACGACCTCGAGGAAGCCGTGGTGACGGACATCGGGACCACCCTCACCGATATCCGCGAGGACTACGCTCTGGCCGAACCGGCCAGCCTGATCCAGACGGTCACCGGCGCGCCCTATGCCGAAATCATCCGCGAGGCCCACGAGCGCGAGGCGGACATGATCATTCTCGGCGCTCACCGCAAGCGCGGCCATCCCGACCTCGTGCACGGCACCACCCTGGCCAGGGTCCTGCGTAGCGCCCCCTGCCCGGTACTCTCCGTCAGCCAACCCGCCAACCGCGACTGGAACGATATCCTGGTCCCGGTGGATTTCTCGCTGACCTCGCGACATACCCTGCGCGAGACGCTCAAGCGCTTTCCCGAAGGACGCCTGACGCTGCTGCACGCCTGGAACATTCCCGGCGAACGGGAGCTGGGCTCCGACACCGGTTATGCTCGCTGGCGAGACCGCGAGGTCGAACGGCTGAGGCGCCACCTGGAGCAGGAAACCGAGCAGTTGATGGCCGAACTCGACGATGTGCCGGAGCTCACCCTCGAGTTGCAGCAGGGCGAACCGCTGGATGTGCTGATGACACAGCTGCGACGCCAGTCGCCGGACCTGCTGGCCCTGGGCAGCCGAGGGCAGTTGGGACGTCACAGCCAGATCACCGAACGCCTTCTGGCCGAGCCCCACTGCGACATCATGCTGTGTCGCGCCTGGTGAGGCCGCAAAAAACCTGTACAGAACCATTACAAAAAATCGATGTCGGTATGATCAAGCCCCCCCTCAAGGAGATCGTCCATGCCGACCCGACGCTGGCAGCTCGCCACCCTGCTGCTGATTCTGACTCTAGGCGCCACGCCCGCCGTCGCTGAGGTGTCGGTGAAAGACGCCCGCTTCGCCTCAACCCAGGAGGTCGACGGCCGCGACTTCCAGTTGATCGGCCACGGGCTGTTCCGCTACATGGTCTGGGATGCCTATGCCGGCGCCTACTACCAGGCCGAGGGCTACCCGCGTCCCGCGCCGCAATCCGCCGAGGTGCCACGGCGCCTGGTGCTGGAGTACTTTCACGCCATCGAGGCCGAAGACTTCGCCGAGGTCACCCGCGACACCCTCCGCGAACAGCTCGGTGAAGCCACATTTGCGGACCTTCGGCCATCACTGGATGCCTTCAACACCCGCTACCGCAGCGTCACTCCCGGCGATCGTTACGCTCTCGGCTGGAACGGAGAACGCCTGACCCTCGAGCTGAATGGTGACGCCATCTATTCCCGAGCCGAGCCGGCACTGGCCAACGCACTGTTCGGTATCTGGCTCGGCGAGGCGCCTCTGGACGAGGACTTTCGCGACGCCCTGCTGGGTCGCTGAACCGAGGTCATGCTAGGCTCCGGACGATCACCCCAACCGCTCGGAGTCTGCCCCATGAAAGCCCTGATCCAGCGCGTCAACCACGCCAGTGTCAGCGTCGACGATGAATGCGTCGGCGCCATCGAGCATGGTTTGCTGGCCTTGATCGGTGTGGAGCGGGAAGACGACGAGGCCCGGGCCGACAGACTCCTGCACAAGCTGCTGCACTATCGCGTCTTCGCCGACGACGCGGGCCGCATGAACCACAACCTGCAGCAGGCCCAAGGTGGCCTGTTGTTGATTTCGCAATTCACGCTCGCCGCCGACACCCGCAAGGGGCTGCGTCCCGGCTTTTCCAGCGCCGCGCCACCGGATGACGGCGAGCGTCTCTTCCATTACCTCGTCGAACGGGCGCGGAACGCCTGGCCCCATGTGGCCACCGGCAGATTCGGCGCCGACATGCAGGTTTCCCTGGTCAACGATGGCCCCGTGACCTTCCTGCTCGAGAGCCGCTGACCACCTGTCGTACGGCGTCGACTGCTCACCTGGCCATGGCCGGGCGAACCGGCACCTCGGCATCGCCCCCTCCTTTAGTTGTACACAAAATTCATGGAAATATATTACACAAAGTGGACAATGGACCGCAGACAAATTGTGTACAAAAACAAGCGGTGATTGTCCTCATGCCAGATTCCGGCCACAGCACTTCCGTCTTCGAGTTCCGGGGGCGCCCCCCCATGACACGCGCCCTGCCCCTTTCACTCCAGCATATCCTGGCGATGATCATGGGCACGGTCACCGTCCCCATCATCGTCGCCGGTACCGTGGGGGCGAGCCTTGAAGAAAAGATGCTACTGATTCAGATCTCGCTGCTCGCCTCCGGCATATCGACGCTGCTGCAGCTCTACGGCATCCGGCGCTTCGGCGCCCGACTACCGACCATCTTCGGCGTCGGTTTCGCCTATGTGCCGACCCTGACGGCAGTGGGTGCCCAGTACGGCCTGGGGGGCATTCTCGGCGCCCAGATCATCGGTGGCGGGGCCATGATCCTGGTGGGGCTCTTCATTCACCGTATCCGTCATTTCTTCCCGCCGGTGGTCGCCGGTACCGTGGTCCTGGTGATCGGCCTGTCGCTCTATGACATTGCCGTCAACTACATGGCGGGAGGAATCGGCCAGCCTGGTTTCGGCGAGCCTCGCCAGTGGCTGGTGGCACTCCTGACCCTGGTGGTGGTGCTGGTCGTCTCGCAGTTTGCCCGCGGCTTTCTCAAGCTTTCGGCGATCATCTGCGGCATCCTGGTGGGCTATGTCCTGGCACTGGCGATGGGCATGGTGGATTTTTCCCCGGTCCGCGACGCCAACTGGTTCAGCGCCCCGACATTGCTGCCCTTCGAGCTGGCCTTTCATCCAGCGGCCATTCTATCCATGGTGATCATCTGCGTGATCAACTCGGTGCAGACCATCGGCGACCTCTCGGCCACCACCGTGGGAGGCATGGATCGCGAACTGGATCGCAAGGAACTCGCCGGTGGACTGCTTGGCAATGGCCTGTGCACCGCCGTGGGCTCGGTGTTCGGTGCCCTGCCGACCGCCTCGTTCAGCCAGAACGTCGGCATCGTGGCAATGACCAAGGTCATCAGTCGCACGGTACTGGCCCTCGCCGCCGTCTTCATCCTGCTGGCCGGCCTGATGCCCAAGTTCGGTGCCTTGATGACGACCATTCCCTATCCGGTGCTCGGCGGCGCCACCATCACGGTCTTCGGCATGATCACCATGACCGGCATCCAACTGCTGATCCGCGATGAACTCTCGTCGCGCAACGTCACCATCGTCAGCCTGGCCCTGGCACTGAGCCTGGGCATCTATGCGGCCCCGGACGCCATCGCCGGCCTGCCACAGATGCTGCAACTGGTGTTTGGCGGTTCGCCGATCGTCGTGGCGGCCCTGGTCTCGATCACCTTGAACCTGGTCCTGCCCCGCCGCAGTCTCGACGACGAGCGCCGCGAGCGGGAGGCGATCGCCGAGCAGATGCGTGACGAACCCCGCCGACACGATGACGAGGCCTCATCCCGTCAAGAGGCCGGTCGCGCCTCATCCTGACACCCGGCCCGTCAGCTCCCGTCCTGACCCCTTAGGGAAAGGCTGAATAAATAGCCGAGCGTCGTGCAGGAGCGATCAGGAGGCCTGAAGTTCGGCCTCCAGCCGCTCCAGCGCCTCCTCGGCGGCCAGCCAGTGCTGCTCGAGCTCCTCGAGACGCGAGGCCAGCTCGCCCCGTCGCGCCAGTTGCGCATTCAGCTCGTCCTTGCGTGCCTCGTCGGTGTACAGCTCGGCATCGGCCAGGGCCGACTCGACGTCATCCAGCAACGCCTGCGTCGCTTCCATGTCGCGCTCCGCACGATCGCGATCACGCTTGAGCGGCCGCAGCTTGTCACGCAGTTCGGCGGCGGCCCGGCGCGAGGCCTTGCGGTCCTCCTTCGACTCAGCCTCATCGCCTTGTCGCTCAGCCTTGTCGGCTCGAGCCTCGCGGCGTTGTTCCTCCAGGCGCGACTTGAGCCAGGCGCGATAATCCTCCAGGTCACCATCGAAAGGCGTCACTCGGTGATCCGCCACTCGCCAGAACTCATCCACCGTGGCCCGCAGCAGATGGCGATCGTGTGAAACCACGATCACCGCGCCCTCGAAACTGGCCAGTGCCTCGGTCAAGGCCTCGCGCATCTCCAGGTCGAGGTGGTTGGTCGGTTCATCCAGCAACAGCAGGTTGGGGCGCTGCCAGGCGACCAGGGCCAGCGCGAGCCGCGCCTTCTCGCCACCCGAGAAGCGCGCGACCTCTTCGAAGACATCATCGCCATGGAAGCCGAAACCGCCCAGGAAACGCCGGATCTCCGCATCGGCGGCAGTCGGCGAAAGGCGCTGCACATGCAGGAAGGGAGAGGCTGACAGGTCCAGCCCCTCCAGCTGGTGCTGCGCAAAGTAACCGATGGCCAAGTGCTCGCCCTCGACCCGGTGGCCCTCCAGCAGCGGCAACTCGGAGGTCAGCGACTTGATCAGGGTCGACTTGCCCGCGCCGTTGGGTCCCAGCAGGCCGATCCGCTGCCCTGGCTGCAATGCCAGGTTCACGGCCTCGAGTTGCCGTGTCTCGACGCTTTCATGACGATAGCCGAGCGCGGCGTCATCCAGCACGATCAGGGGGTGCGACACCTTGTCCGCCGCGGGAATGCGGAAGTGAAAGGGCGAATCGGCATGCGCCACGGCAATGTCGCCCATGCGTTCGAGCATCTTCAGACGACTCTGAGCCTGGCGTGCCTTGGTGGCCTTGTAGCGAAAACGCGCCACGAAGCGCTCGATTTCCGCCTTGCGTGCCTGCTGCTTGGCGGCCTCGGCCTGCTGCAAGGCCAACTTCTCGGCCCGGGTCCGCTCGAAGGTGGTGTAATTGCCCCGATACAACACCAGGGAACGCTGCTCGAAGTGCACGATGTGGTCACACACTGCATCGAGGAAATCGCGATCATGGGAGATCAACAACAGGGTGCCCGGATAGCGGGACAGCCATTGTTCAAGCCACAACAGAGCATCCAGATCCAGGTGGTTGGTCGGCTCGTCGAGCAGCAGCACATCGGACGGCGTGAACAGGGTTCGCGCCAAGTTGACACGCATCCGCCACCCCCCGGAAAACGATGCCAGGGGGCGATCCAGATCGGCCTGGCCGAAGCCCAGGCCGACCAGCAGCTGGGCGGCTCGGGCCGGCGCACTGTAGCCGTCCAGCGATTCGATGGCGCCGTGCAGCTCTGCCTCGCGGTGCGCATCACCACGCTCGCGGGCCTCATCCAGGGCCGCCTCGGCATCGCGCAGCGCTCGGTCACCATCGAGCACATAGTCGATGATGCTGCGTTCGAGCGCCTCTACCTCCTGGGCCATGTGCGCGATACGTTGACCGCCACTCATCTCCAGTTCGCCGCGGTCCGGCGACAGCTCGCCCAGCAGCAACCCGAACAGGCTCGACTTGCCCGCGCCATTGGCACCGACGATGCCCGTCTTGTAGCCGGCGTGCAGGGTCAGGTCGGCCGCGTCGAGCAGGCTCTGGGGGCCGCGTTGCAGGGATACTTGGCGCAGTGCGATCATGCGGACTCCACTCGTCTGCGTGAGATCACCGCCTCGAGGCGGCCACCGTGTCATGATGAGCGACGATTCTACCGAATTATCCACGCCCTTGCGGGCACGTCTCGACGGCGATCCGCTCTGGGACTTCGCCCTGGCGCTCTATGCCCGCGAGGGCATCGAGTCAGCCTGCCTGGTATTGCAGGACGAGGCCGGGGTCGAGATCACCGAACTGCTGTGGCGCTGCTGGCTGTATCGTCATGGCCTGCGCGCCAGCGCAGTGCCTGCTGACCTAGTGGCATGGCAGCACGATGTCATTTCGCCACTGAGGCGCTTGCGCCGCGATCTCAAGCCGACCGAACGGGAGCGACCGAGCGTGGCCCCCCTGCGCCAGCGCATCAAACAGGCCGAGCTCGATGCCGAATGCGAGTGCCTGCTTCGCCTGGAGGCCTACAGTCACGACGGCTCGATCCGTCTTTCCGAGATTTCCCACCCCCTCCCGTCTCTCGAAAAAGTTCTGCCCTTCGGCCATCAACTGCAGAAAAAATCACACCTTTTGGCCCTGGGAAAGCTGCAAAGCCAGCTTGACCCCTTATAACCCCCACGCTAGCCTGAAATTAACTGCGTGAACGGCGAGAAAACGACACTATCGATTTTACGCCGGTCGATGAGTCATTGATTTTCCGGCAAAACCTGCAGAGGAACCACAAGAATGAAGGCATACAAGCTGCTGACTACCGCGAGCATCGGTGCCCTGATGCTCGGCATGTCCACCGCCGCCTATTCCGACAACTGGCGCTATGCCCACGAGGAATACGAGGGCGACGTTCAGGATGTCTTCGCTCAGGCGTTCAAGGGTTATGTCGAAGATAATTCCGACCACACCGTACAGGTCTATCGCTTCGGCGAACTGGGCGAGTCCGACGACATCATGGAGCAGACCCAGAATGGGATCCTGCAGTTCGTGAACCAGTCGCCCGGCTTCACCGGCTCGCTCATCCCCTCGGCTCAGATTTTCTTCATTCCCTATCTGATGCCCACGGACATGGACACCGTTCTGGAGTTCTTCGACGAGAGCAAGGCCATCAACGAGATGTTCCCGAAGCTCTACGCCGAGCACGGGCTTGAGCTGCTCAAGATGTACCCGGAAGGCGAGATGGTGGTGACCGCCGACGAGCCGATCACGTCGCCGGAGGACTTCGACAACAAGAAGATCCGCACCATGACCAACCCGCTGCTGGCCGAGACCTACAACGCCTTCGGCGCCACCCCGACGCCCCTGCCCTGGGGTGAGGTCTACGGCGGCCTGCAGACCGGCATCATCGACGGTCAGGAAAACCCGATCTTCTGGATCGAATCCGGCGGCCTCTACGAGGTTTCACCGCACCTGACCTTCACCAGTCATGGCTGGTTCACCACCGCCATGATGGCCAACCAGGACTTCTACGAGGGCCTCTCCGAAGAAGACCAGCAACTGGTGCAGGACGCTTCCGACGCGGCCTATGACCACACCATCGAGCACATCCAGGGCTTGTCCGAGGAATCCCTCGAGAAGATCAAGGCAGCCTCCGACGAGGTCACCGTCACTCGTCTGGACGATGAGCAGATCCAGGCCTTCAAGGAGCGTGCTCCCCAGGTCGAGGAGAAGTTCATCGAGATGACCGGCGAGCAGGGCCAGAAGCTGCTCGACCAGTTCAAGGCCGACCTCGAGGCCGTGCAACAGGATGAGGGCGAGACCAGCCAGGACGAGGGCTGATCACGACCCGTTCCCGCACCAATCGGGGGCAGCTACGCTGCCCCCGATTTGTTTACGGCCCTGACGCGGGTGTCGACAGGCACCACGAGCGGCGGTCGGGGTCAAGGCGGGCCCGCCCCGAGTGAGTCTCGATGCGTAATTCGGCGAGTTGCCGACACCCTTCAGCGTTCACCCAACGTTGATCTGTCGCGCACCGCACAGTGCCGGCAACGGTTACGCTGCTCAATGGGGCATCCACTATTTCGCCATGTCTGCTGAAGGGAGCGCGGCCATGACCGACGATGAATCCGAAAAGCACTATCATTCAGGCCTGCCCGGCATACTGGGCACCATCGATACCCTGATCAGCAAGCTGGAAGCGATCATTCTCGCCATCGGTGTGCTGCTGATGGCCACCAATACCATCGCCAATGTCATAGGACGCTTCTTGCTCGGCGAGAGTCTGTTCTTCACCGGCGAGGTCAACCGCATCCTGATCATCATGATCACCTTCGCGGGCATCGGTTACGCGGCGCGCCATGGCCGCCACATCCGCATGTCGGCGATCTACGATGCCTTGCCGGTGGGCGGTCGTCGTGCCCTGATGGTGGCAATCGCGCTGTTCACCTCTCTGATCATGTTCTTCCTGGCCTACTATTCGCTCCTCTACATCCTCGACCTGTATGACAAGGGGCGCATCCTGCCGGCGCTCGGTTTCCCGATCTTCATCATCTATGTCTGGGTGCCGCTGGGCTTTGTGATCACGGGTATTCAATACCTGTTCACGGCCATCAAGAACCTGACGTCACGCGATGTCTACCTGTCGACCTCGGTAGTCGACGGTTACAAGGATACGGAAACGGAAGTCTGACGCAGGGCGATTCGCCCGGGGGAATGCAAGATGACGACAATAATGGTTGCGACCATGATCGGCCTGCTGTTGCTGGGCTTTCCCATGATGATTCCGCTGGCGACCGCGGCGATCATCGGGTTCTACATGATGTTCGGCGGGCTGGGCCAGATGGAAACCCTGATCCAGCAGTTGATGGCCGGTATACGGCCGGCATCGCTGATTGCGGTGCCCATGTTCATCCTCGCCGCGGATATCATGACCCGTGGCCAGTCGGCCAATCGGCTGATCAACATGGTGATGGCCTTCATCGGCCATATCAAAGGCGGCCTGGCGGTCAGCACGGCGGCCTCATGCACGCTGTTCGGCGCCGTGTCCGGCTCCACCCAGGCCACCGTGGTAGCGGTAGGCTCGCCGCTGCGTCCGCGCATGCTCAAGGCCGGCTACTCGGACTCCTTCAGCCTGGCGTTGATCATCAACTCCAGTGACATCGCCTTTCTGATTCCGCCGAGCATCGGCATGATCATCTACGGGATCATCTCCGGCACCTCCATCGGCGAGCTGTTCATCGCCGGGATCGGCCCTGGACTGATGATCCTGGCCATGTTCGCTACCTACTGCGTGATCTACGCCGTCGTGCGTGGCGTACCCACCGAACCCAAGGCCAGTTGGGGGGAGCGCCTTTCAGCCGTGCGTCAGGCACTCTGGCCACTGGGCTTCCCGGTGATCATCATCGGCGGCATCTATGGCGGTATCTTCAGTCCCACCGAAGCCGCAGCGGCCTGCGTGCTTTACGCGATCCTGCTGGAATTCGTGGTATTCCGCTCGCTGAAGGTCAATGACATCTACGCCATTGCCAAGTCCACCGGCCTGATCACTGCCGTGGTCTTCATCCTGGTAGCGGTGGGCAACAGCTTCTCGTGGATCATCTCCTTCGCCCAGATTCCCCAGGCCATCCTCGAGGCCGTGGGTATCAACGAGGCGGGGCCAACGGGAGTGCTGATCGCCATCTGTATTGCCTTCTTCGTCGCCTGCATGTTCGTCGACCCCATCGTGGTGATCCTGGTACTGACGCCGGTTTTCACACCCGCCATCGACGCCACAGGCCTCGATCCGGTACTCGTCGGTATCCTCATCACGCTGCAGGTGGCCATCGGTTCGGCGACGCCGCCCTTCGGCTGCGACATCTTCACCGCCATTGCCATCTTCAAGCGCCCCTACCTGGACGTGATCAAGGGCACGCCGCCCTTCATCTTCATGCTGGTGCTGGCGGCCGCGTTGCTGATCCTGTTCCCGCAGATCGCCCTGTTCCTGCGCGACCTCGCCTTCAGGTAAGCGATTCTACCCGGACACAAGGAGTAAGGTGACGATGTTCAATCGGATCATGGTGCCGGTCGACGGCTCCAAGGGCGCCGTCAAGGCGCTGGAAAAGGGCGTGGGCCTGCAGCAGCTGACCGGCGCCGAACTCTACGTCCTGTGCGTGTTCAAGCACCACAGCCTGCTCGAGGCCTCGCTGTCGATGGTTCGCCCCGAGCAACTGGACATCCCGGACGACGCTCTCAAGGACTACGCCACCGAGATCGCCGTCCAGGCCAAGACACGCGCTACCGAGCTGGGCGTTCCGGCCGACAAGGTACGGGCTTTCGTCAAGGGCGGGCGCCCTTCACGCACCATCGTGCGTTTTGCCCGCAAGCGAGAGTGCGACCTGATCGTGATCGGTGCCCAGGGCACCAACGGTGACAAGAGCCTGCTGCTGGGCAGTGTCGCCCAGCGGGTCGCCGGCTCCGCACACTGTCCCGTCATGGTCGTGTGACGCCTTTCCCGCGTTGACTCACCGGGCAGGATGCCCTCCCGGTGTGTGGATGCGGAACCGGTCCGGCCCTGTTAGAGTCTCATGGGTTCCATACACTCTTGGCGCCAAGGCGCCGGACCACAAGGCTTTTTCATGAAGACACTGCTGACTTCCGCGTCACTGGCGGCCCTGTTGACCGCCGCTCCCCTGGCTCTTGCCGCTCCCGAATCCGACCAGGAACGCCTGGGTTACAGCCTCGGTGTGACCCTGGGTCAGAGCATCCAGCAAGACGTCTCCGATCTCGACATCGACGCCTTTACCCAGGCCATCCGCGATGTCTACGCCGATGACGAGCTGGCCATGAGCGATCAGGAAATGGCCGACACCCTGGCCCAATTCCAGCAGCAGGCACAGCAGCAGCGCGCCGCCGAGGCCAAGAAGCGTGCCGAGGCCAATCAGGCCAAAGGCGAGGCTTTCCTGGAAGAGAACGCCGAGAAGGATGGCGTCACGGTCACCGACTCAGGCCTGCAGTATCGTGAGCTGGAATCCGGCGATGGTGCCACACCGAATGCCGAAGACACCGTCCAGGTCAACTACGAAGGCAAGCTGATCGACGGTACCGTCTTCGACAGCTCCTACGAACGCGGCGAACCGGTCAGCTTCCGCGTCGGCCAGGTCATCGACGGCTGGCAGGAGGCCCTGCAGCTGATGAGCGTGGGCGATACCTGGGAAGTCGTGATTCCCTCCGACCTGGCCTACGGTGCCCAGGGTCAGGGCCCCATCGGCCCGCACGAGACACTGGTCTTCAAGGTCGAACTGCTCGACGTCACCCCCGCGGACGAGGCAGGCAATGCCGGTACCGAGCAGAGCGGCGACACCGAAGGCACCAGCGCATCCGAGTGACCCTTCGCCAGTGACCCTCGTTCCCGCGGCCGGCTCCGACGAGCCGGCCGTCATCGTTCTGCAGATCAAAAACGTCTCACATGGCGCCGAGCGTCTCGTTCAGTGCGGCTTCGAGCGGGCCCGGTGTCGGCGAGTGGAGGACACGCTGGTGAATCTCGCCATGCGGGTCCACCAGATAGAGCGACGCGGTATGATCGACGGTATAGTCCATGGACGACTCCGGTGCCTCGACCTTGCGCCATACCACGCCATAGCGTTCGGCAATATCCTCGAGCTGCTCGGCACTGCCGGTCGCACCGATGAAGTCGTCTCCGAAGGAAGCGAGGTATGTCTCCAGTCGTGCCAGCGTATCGCGCTCGGGATCGACGGAAATCATCACCGGCACGACCCTATCGCGATGCCGGGCAGGTAGCTGCTGGCGTACCTGGCGAACCACTGCCAGGCTCATGGGGCAGACATCCGGGCACCAGGTATAGCCGAAGAAGATCACCGCAAGTTGATCCTCGTCCAGTTGCGAGAGCGAAAATTCGCCATGGGTCGACGGCAACGAAATGGGACCGCCCTCCAGCTCCGTCCCGGCTTCTCCGGCACGCCACCATTGATAGGCCAGCAGAACGCATGCTGCCAACAGCACGACGCCCCCTACCGACAGATATCGCCAACGCCGCGTCATCATGGCCACTCCTCGCTTCCTCGACACCAGATCGGCGCCAATCGGTCTCCGGCTCGAGCATGACGGTGAAGTCATGCTGCCGATGATGGCAAGATAGTCCTTTAGGGAAACACTGCACAAATGCCTGCGCGGGCAAATCACTGCGTTGCGCGGTGCTCGGAATCCTCACCTATACCCCATAGGCTCCGGTTCCTGTGCTCCGTGCGCCTTGCGCTTCGCTCCGCTCGTCGATTTGTGCAGCGCTTCCTTAGCGGCTGCGAATCCAAGCCACTCCCGGGCGGGGTCCGACGACATTGAAATGAGGAGGTGTCATGGGAAGCGTAGCAGGAGCCCTGGGGCCCCTCTTCCTGTTGATCCTGCTGGGCGCATTGCTCGGTCGTCTCGAGCAACCAGGGGGCGACTTCTGGCCGCGCATGGAGCGACTGATCTATTTCCTGCTGTTCCCCGCCATGCTGGTCTCGACCCTGGCTGGTGCCGATATCCAGCAAGTCCCAGTAGGTCGTGTGGCCCTTGCATTGCTCGGCGCCATGGGGTTGCTGGGCGCGGCCCTGTGGGTCGCCAATCGTCGGCTGGGTCTGGCGGCACCGGCGTTTACTTCGGTCTTTCAGGGTGCGCTTCGCTTCAATACCTACGTTGGCGTGGCAGGCGCCGCGGCCCTGCACGGTGAGGCCGGCGCCACCGTCGCGGCAGTGGCCGTGGCACTGATGGTGCCGGTCGTGAACGTCTTGTGCGTGGCCTGTTTCATTGGCGCCGGTACGCTCGACACTGGCGGCATGCGCGCCAGCCTCGCGGCCCTGGCACGCAACCCCCTGATCCTGGCCTGTCTGCTGGGTATCGCCTTGAACCTCAGCGGCATCGGCCTGCCCGGCTGGAGCGCTCCCACGGCGGAGCTTCTCGGTCGGGCCGCCTTGCCGCTCGGCCTGGTGGCCGTTGGCGTCGCCCTGCGGCCACGCGCGCTACTGCGGCTCGACCCCGCCGTCTGGACCGCCAACCTGGCCAAGCTGGCACTGATGCCGGCCCTGGTGCTCGGTCTGGCCCTGATCCTGCGCCTGGATCCGGTGAGTCGCGACATCGTCCTGCTCTTCGCCGCCCTGCCCACTGCCACTTCCGCCTACATCCTGGCTCGTCAGCTCGGCGGCGATGCCGAACTGATGGCGGCCCTGATCACCGGCCAGACCTTAATCGCCATGGCCACGCTTCCCCTCTGGCTACGCTTGGCCGGCTGAAGGCCTTCGGACGCCAGAACGTAATAAAAAAAATTCTCGTTTGCGTTGACAGATCAAATGAGAATGATTTACTCTACACACATGGCGTTGATGAGGCGCCATGCCGGGGCAGGATTCCTGCCAGTCTCTTGCCCGGGTTTCTCCTCCTCATTGCTAGTCACGGTCTTTTGCCGCCCCGCCCAGGGCGGCTTTCTTTTTTTGAGCCCCAGGTTTTTTTGAGTCCCGCGAAGCTCCTGCCCTCGGGCATTATTCATTCCCGTTGGCCAAGCTGTCGCTTGATCAGTTCGCCCAGCGCTTCCACCGCCGGCCAGGACTCGGCAGAGACTCGACGCCCATAGTGCAACTGTGCCTCGCAGCCCCGCAGCACCGGCAGGCCTTCCGCGACGCCAAGCTCTCTCATGGTCGGCGTCAGGCGGTCCCGCTCGAGAATGCTCACCGCCAGTCCCGACTCCACCGCGGTTTCCACCGCATGGATGCTGGTACTGGTAAAAACCGCATGCCAGGGGCGATCGATGGTGCCCAAGGCCTCGATGCCCAGTTGACGATAGGGACAATCCTCGGGATGCAGTGCCAATGGCAGAGGGTGATCCGCGGTCAGCACGAGATCCCGCGCCCCGGCCCAGACCGGTGTGGAGCGCCACAGCGGCTCGCCGCCGCTGAGCCGATGGGGGCGATCGAGGGCCACGATCAACGACAGCTCGCCCCGCTCCAGGCGACGCGCCAGCTCGCCGCTGGGCGCCGTGACCGCTTCCAGGACCACATCCGGGTGCCGCGCCAGAAAGTCGGGCAGCAGGCGTCCGACCAGGCGGCTGGCATAATCCTCCGGCATGCCGAAACGCACTTGCCCGCTCAGTCCCCGCCCACTGATCCTGGCCACCAGGCCATCGTGTCGACGCAACAGCTCCCGTGCCTCGCCCAGCAAGGCCTCGCCATTGGGGGTCGGACTCACACCTCGTGCACCACGTATCAACAGCGTGGTCTCCAGTCGCGCCTCCAGCCGCTTGATCTGCATGCTCAACGCGCTGACGGTGCGGTGGCGTTGCTCGGCCGCCGCCGCCAGGCTTCCCAATCGCACCACCGCCACGAAGCTGCGCAGCGCCTCGAGATCCAGCGAGTCCGACAAGACTTCAGCCATATTGAATGCTCGGTCCAATAAGTTTCGATTCACGAAACACTTTAAACCCGTCAGCCTGTCCTGACCAACCACCCCAGGTCCGGAGGCATCATGACGGGCACCACCCATCGGCTACGCCACATCGCGCTATCACGCTTTTCACCGGCCCTGGGCGGCCTGGCCGTGGCTGTCGGCTTCGTGGTGTGCTGGAGCAGTGGCTTCGTGGGGAGTCGGCTGGCGGTCGCCGTCGACACACCGGTACTGGCGCTCTACGCCTGGCGTTTCGCCCTGGCGACACTGCTGGCAGGCGGCTGGTGGTGGTGGCGGTCCCGGCCATACAGCATGCGCGGCCTGAACCATCGAGCGCTGGCGCACGAGGCACTGGTCGGCAGCCTGACCGTGGGCGGCTACCTGCTGACCATGCTGCTGGCCATCAAGGCAGGGGTCAGTGCCGAAGTGGCGGCACTGATCGGCGCGCTACAGCCACTGGCCGCCATCACCCTGGCCAGCGGGTGGCTCGGCGAGCGTACCCGCCCCCTGCAGTGGCTGGGCATGACGGTGGCCACCCTGGGCGCCGCACTGAGCGTGCTGGGCGACCTGCGACACGCCGGCGGCGCACCGTTCTGGGCCTATGGCCTGCCATTGCTGGCCGTGGCCTGCGTGACCCTGGGCAGTGCCCTCACGACGCGACAGTCGGTGGCGCTGCCTCTGGAAGCCCGCCTGACGGCACAACTGGCAGCTGCCACCGGCGTCTTCTTCCTCGCTGCCCTCGGCATGGGCGGTTCCCTGGCCCCGCCGACGCCGAGCCTGGACACTCTGATGGCCCTGATCTGGCTGATCGTGCTGGCCACTTTCGGCGGTTACGGGTTCTTCGTGGAGAGCCTGCGGCGCTTCGGCGTGGGGCACAGCGCCGGCCTGGTCGCACTGACACCGGCCATGACCCTCGCCTGGACGGCACTGATGTTCGGCGAACTCCCCGGCACGATGGGGGTCATCGGCATGCTGTTCGGGCTCGTCGGTGCCGGTGCGGCCCTGTATGCGGGCCGCCGTCAGGGACGCGGCGCCGACGGTCATGATGTCACGGCGAGCCCGACCGGGCGCCGGAGCGAGCGCCCTGCCATTCGGCCCGGCGCCCCGGCATCGACTCTCGACCGCAGTGGCGTCAGCCGTCGTCGCGACGGTGAATCAGATCCCAGACACCATGTCCCAGACGCTCCCCGCGGGCCTCGAACTTGGTGAGCGGCCGATAGTCGGGACGCGGCACATAGGGTGCGGTGTCCGCATCGGCAATATTGGCATAGCCCGGTGCATCCGCCATCACTTCGGCCATCCACTCGGCATAGGCCTCCCAGTCGGTGGCCATGTGCAGGGTGCCCCCCGGCTTGAGACGCGTACGCACCAATTCGACGAAGGCCGGCTGGACGATGCGCCGCTTATGGTGCTTCTTCTTCGGCCAGGGGTCGGGAAAGAACAGTTGAACGGTGTCCAGGCCGGCCTCGGGCAGGCAGCGTTCGAGTACCGCCAGGGCGTCCTCGCGATAGACCCGCAGATTGGCGAGGCCCCGCTTGTCGGCCTCGTCGAGCAATTTGCCGACACCGGGCGCGTGGACCTCGATGCCGATGAAGTCGGTATCTGGGTGTGACGTTGCCTGTTCGATCAGCGACGCTCCCATGCCGAAGCCGACTTCCACCACGCGAGGTGCCCGGCGCCCGAACAGAGCGTCCAGGTCCAGACGCCCCGCGTCGAGCGTCATTCCCAGGCGCGGCCAGACCTCATCGAGGCCACGGGTCTGGGCGGCGGTCATGCGACCGGCGCGCAGCACATAACTCTTGATGCCGCGACGATGCAGCGGGGCGTCCGGACGTTCGGGACCGGTGGTATCGGGTTCATTCATGCGTGGTTCACTATCGGGTCGCTGGATCGAGAAACGGTGTCGGACAACCGAACCGGAAAACCGCATCGGTAAAGCCGACGGGTATCAGCCGTTGATACGGCCCGCCATGGGCGACGACGCTTCGGCCTCCTGGCGACGCGGCATGCGGCCGGCAAGAAAGGCCTCGCGGCCGGCACTCACCGCCTGTCGCATGGCACTGGCCATCAATACCGGCTGCCGAGCATGGGCGATGGCGGAATTCATCAGTACGCCATCGCACCCCAGCTCCATGGCCTGGACAGCCTCGGAGGCAGTGCCGATACCGGCGTCGATCAGGACCGGCACCCCGGCCTGCTCGATGATCAGGCGCGTGTTGTAGGGATTCTGGATGCCATGACCGGAGCCGATCAGCGAGCCGAGCGGCATCACGGCACAGCAGCCAAGGGCTTCGAGCTCGCGCGCGACGATGGGGTCGTCGCTGGTGTACACCATGACATCGAAGCCGTCGTTGACCAGCGTCTCGGCAGCGGACAGGGTCTCCACGACGTTGGGATACAGGGTCGCCTCGTCACCCAGCACCTCGAGCTTGACCAGGTTATGGCCATCGAGAAGCTCCCTGGCCAGACGGCAGGTACGTACCGCGTCCTTGGCGGTAAAACACCCGGCGGTGTTGGGCAGCAGCGTATAACGCTCCGGGGACACCACATCGAGCAGATTGGGGGCCGACGCGTCCTGCCCCAGATTGGTGCGGCGGACCGCGAACGTCACCACCTCGGTGCCGCTGGCGGCGATCGCCGCGCTGGCCTCGTCGAAATCGCGATACTTGCCGGTCCCGACCAACAGCCGCGAGCTGAATTCACGGCCGGCGACCCGCAGCGGCGTATCCTGGGTGAAGTCGGTCATACGTGTATTTCTCCTATGGCGCTGGGGAAAGCGCTGATTTTTCTTGCGAGCGCAGCGATAAATCAGTGTCTTCCTTCAACCTCCGCCGATGGCATGGACAATTTCCACCCGATCCCCGTCGGCCAGGCACGTTTCACCGTGAACACTCTTCGGCACGATCTCTTCGTTGACCTCCACGGCGATACGGCGACCGGTCAGCCCGAGAGTCTCGACCAGTTGCGCTACCGAAATCTCGCTGTCCAGATGTTGCGCTTCGCCATTGAGATGGATCTGCATGGCACCCTCTCGCCTCTTTGCCTGTGGCACTTGTCGGGCCCTATTGTAGCGCCTCAGCGCTTCGGCGGGTACGGTAAGCGCGTCACCGATGGAGACCCACGATGCACGATCGCCCCTGGTGGTTGACGACGGCGCTGTCCGGCGCCCTGATGGTAATGATCGGCGCCTTCGGCGCCCACATGCTCGCGCACGAGCTGACGCCACGCCTGATGACCGCCTTCGAGACCGGCGTACGCTATCAGGCCTGGCACACACTGGCGATGCTCGGCGTGCTGGCCTGGCGCTCGACCGTGCCGTTGCCCGGCCAGCGCCTGGTGCTGGCTCTCTGGGCATTCGGCATGCTGCTGTTCAGTGGATCGCTGTACGGCCTGGCCCTCTCCGGACTGAGCTGGCTCGGACCACTGACCCCGCTGGGAGGCCTGCTGCTGATACTGGGGTGGCTGACCCTGGCCGGCACCGTGCTGCGGGCTTCTCCCGGGCCATGAAGGCCACGCGGCAAGGATCAGTCGCTTTCGGGTAGTGCATAGGTCGCCGTCACCAGTGCCACCGGCGCTTCGTCCCCGGCGGAGAACAACTGTACTTCACCGACGGCCAGACGGCTGCCCAGCTTGACGAGCCGCGCATTGGCGATGAGGTCACGGTCGCCCCGGGCTCGCCGCAGGAAACGGCAATGCAGGTCACTGGTGACCGCCATCGGCTCCGGCCCGATCTGCGCCAGGATCGCCACATAAAGACAGACATCGGCCAGCCCCATCATGGTCGGCCCGGAGACGCAGGCCCCGGGCCGCAGGTGCTCGTCCTCGATGGCCAGACTCATGGTGGCGCGCATCTCGTCGACACCCTCGATGGTACCGGCCCGTTGTGGAAAGACCTCGTCGAGAAACTCCTCGATGGCGGTGGCGGTCATCACGGTCATGGGGCTCTCCTTGCGGCGGTTGATCAAGCATTGGCCCCAAAGATAGCCCAGCGACGAGCGACGAGCGACGAGCGACGAGCGACGAGCATCAGGGTCGACGGGACGCGCGTGAACGAGAGAGGTAGATGGTGTGTTGTTCTAGGGGGGAGCGCTCTGCT